>NZ_QUIM01000009.1:134358-134820 GCF_003480245.1 Blautia sp. AM42-2 | reverse complement strand
AACATCAATCCCAATCGTTCCACCCTGATTAGGTCGCGGTTCCGGTTCAAATTCAACATTCAGAACCGCAAAATATTTTCCGGATGGCGTATGCTCAATGGTTACGTGATGAATGTTTCCCACTTCCATTGACTGACGCACTTTCACATATCCAAGCTTCGGAAGTTTGATATATCTTCCCACGATACGAATGTTGTCTTTTTGATTTACCGTTCTGTACGACTGAAAATGGTTATGTTTGCTTTTGAAAGTTGGATGGGACGCCCTTTTTTGAAAAAAGTTTACAAATCCCCGGTCAAGATCCCGCAATGACTGCTGTAATGCGATGGAATCGACTTCTTTCAGAAAAGCAAACTCTTCCTGCTTTTTCAGTTCCGTCAGCATGGCAGAAGTCTGGCCATAGCCGATTTTTTCCCCTTTTTCATAGCCTTCCTTACGCATGGCAAGTCCCCGGTTATAGAT
>NZ_QUIM01000009.1:0-134348 GCF_003480245.1 Blautia sp. AM42-2 | reverse complement strand
CCCACGATACGAATGTTGTCTTTTTGATTTACCGTTCTGTACGACTGAAAATGGTTATGTTTGCTTTTGAAAGTTGGATGGGACGCCCTTTTTTGAAAAAAGTTTACAAATCCCCGGTCAAGATCCCGCAATGACTGCTGTAATGCGATGGAATCGACTTCTTTCAGAAAAGCAAACTCTTCCTGCTTTTTCAGTTCCGTCAGCATGGCAGAAGTCTGGCCATAGCCGATTTTTTCCCCTTTTTCATAGCCTTCCTTACGCATGGCAAGTCCCCGGTTATAGATAAACCGGCAGCATCCCAGTGTCTGATGGATGAAGTTTTTCTGTTCTCTGTTCGGGTAGATTCTGAATTTGATTCCTTTTTGCATTATCCCATCTTATCCTTTTGTCTCTGCGATGTTTTCTGGTTTTCGATATACTGTTTTACTGCTTCCAGCGGAGCACCGCCCACCGTTGATACAAAATAGCTGTTTGTCCAGAGGGTCGGCATTTTCGTTTTCAGATAGGGAAATTCCTGTCTTAAAATTCTGGACGTATAGCCTTTGAACGATTTTACAGCTTTGTGGATTCCAAACTGAGGGTCTACTTCCAGCAGCATATGAACATGGTCTGGCATGATCTCCATTTCCAGAATGTCTACAGAAAGATTTGCAGCATACTCTGTGAGCAGCTCCTTTAGCCGGACATCTACACCGTTCGTTAATACTTTTCGTCTATATTTGGGACACCATACTACATGGTATTTACAGGAATAGACGACATTATTGTTTGATTTATATGTTGTGTTCATGTTTGTATTATACTATATTTTTCCATTTAATACAACCACTATTTTGTCCATCTCAATTACTTGCGTAAATTCGATGGACGCGTCTTATATCCCTATAGCTAAAGCAAGGGGTTTTACGACGCATTGGATAAAACACATCAAAAAAGCAGAACAAAATGTTGAAAGTGAAATGCTCCTTCCTAAATGACAAGTTTTTCTTCTTTCACCTGTCTGTTCAGAAGGGAGCATTTCACTTCACTTTCGTTCTGCTATTTTTCTTTTACAGTTTTGCGCGGAAGAATGCACAGATTTCGTCCCACACTTCCTTCTGGAAGAAATGGAGATCTGCGTGGTTGGCATCCTCGATCGAAAGCAGTGTGACGTCACATCCCGCTTTTTCCAGCTCATCGTGCAATTCCTCTCCCTGTCCGAACGGAACGGTATGGTCATCCTCTCCGTGGATGATCAGAAACGGCGGTGCGGCTTTTGTCACGAAGCTGACCGGACAGCATGCGAGTGCTTCTTCCGGATGGCGCATCACGTTTTTGCCCATCAGAAGGGACTCCGGAGATGCCGCACACTGCTCCGGATCACTGTACTGGAATCCGCGGAAATCGGTCGGCGGGTACCACGGGCAGGCGGCCTGTACGGCACTGGAATATTCCAGATTTTCTCCCACATCATAAACGGGATCTGTCGCAAGCGCTGCCATGCAGGTCAGATAACCGCCCGCAGACTCTCCCATCACACCGATGCGGTCCGGATCAATGTTGAAGCGATCGGCATGTGCACGCAGATAACGGATTCCTGCTTTCACATCCTGCAGCGGTGCCGGAAATTTTGCCTCATTGCTTGTGCGGTATTCTACCGATGCAACAACGAATCCCTGCTGTGCCAGTACGGACAGATAGGCAAGATGTGCCGAGCGGTCCATCTGGATCCAGGCCCCTCCGCAAATCCATACCACACACGGGTATTTTCTGGTGTTATCCCGTGGGTAAATCAAATCCAGCTTCAAATCCTGCACCGTATTTCCAAACCAGGCATCCGCCTGTGCAAATGTAATTCCTGTTGTGACGCAGAATTGTGGTTTTTCTGCTTCTACCTGAATTCTTCTTCTCATGTAATAAAACCCCCATATTTCTGTTTTCCTGACCGTTCGTCGCAGCCTCCGGAAATCACCTTTTTTGTTTACTTCTCCTCCATTGCCTTTTTGATCGCACCAAGCAGCTCCTCATACGTCTCATACGCCGGAATCTGCGGATAGTCGGCTTTAATTTTGTCGGTCGAGCGGAACAGAAATCCTGCTTTGCTTGCCTGAATCATGCCAAGGTCATTGTAGGAATCACCGCTTGCGATCGTCTCAAATCCGATGGACTGCAGTGCTTTTACAGTCGTAAGCTTCGACTGCTCGACTCTCATCTTAAAACCTGTGATCTCTCCGTTGTCTGCTACTTCCAGAGAGTTGCAGAACAGCGTCGGATAGCCCAGTTTTTTCATCAGCGGTGCGGCAAACTCCGTAAAGGTATCGCTGATCAGGATCACCTGGGAGAAGGTGCGCAGCTCGTCGAGGAACTCTCTTGCGCCCGGCAGCGGGTCGATCTTTTCAATCGTAGCCTGAATTTCTTTCAGTCCAAGGCCGTGCTCTTTTAAGATTCCAAGTCTCCATCTCATCAGTTTATCGTAATCCGGCTCGTCACGTGTCGTTTTTTTTAGTTCCGGGATTCCGCTTGCCTCCGCAAATGCGATCCAGATCTCCGGTACCAGTACTCCTTCTACATCCAGACATGTAATATACATTGTTATGATCCCCTTTCCTGCGCTGCCCGCCTTGTTTGCCGACGGGTTTTTTGTTTTTTTCACAGCATCACTTTACCACACTATATCATAGAATCCATATCACTGCAAATTAAAATCACGTTTTATTTTTCTTATACGTATATATCTCTTCTAAAATTACATTCTTTTTACAAAATCGTTGTTTTTTACAAATTCATATATTTATTTATATGTTTTTTGACTATTGATTTGTTTTTCATATATTTATATAATAATTACAAGTATTTTTATTAATTTTCTATTTTATCATCCATATTAACGAACGAATTTACTTTTCAGATAGTGCACTAATCTAAGGATAAATAAAAAACAAAACCCATCCAACAATACTTATGAACGGAGACCACTCATCATGAAAAAATTAAAAACATGTCTTGCATTTTTTATTTGTTGTATTCTGTCCTTAAATATGGGAATTTGCAATGTAAAGGCAGATAATAATGTTGTTTTATCCAACAAAGCATACCTAGTTAAAAACCGGAATGCCACAAAAGGAAATAGAAAAGCTGGATGATGACGTCATGCAGTTCATTGTGGATGACTTAAAAAGTGGAGGTAAACATTTTGAATATATTAATTCAAAAAAACTTTTAAATCCGGCATCAACTGAATAAAGCCATAAATAAGAGGTAACTCATTATGAAAAAAATCAAATTTTTATTTTTCACCCTGTTATTCTGTTTTTCTGTTCCAGTCAAAGCAGACACTGCATTCGAAAATGACGATACGGTATTGTGCTCTTTCTTAAAAGAAAACGTACCGGAAAATGCTTCGCCAATAGAATCCAGTTTAGAAAACGAGTATCGAAAAACTTCTTCCAAACCTATCGATTTCTATTTTTTTAAACGATCTGAAAAGACAAAAAGTTTCCAAGATCTGTATGCCGCAAATGTACTCACCTATCAGGAAAAATCAGATCGTTCTTTGTTATATCAGACAGTTTTCGATTTTCAAAATATAACCCAGGTAAGAACTGCGAAAGAAGACTTTATCCGTCTGGAGACAGATCCACTGATGTATCTTTTTGAATTAGAAAAAGCAGAATTGTGGACTCGGAACAGCACGGAAGAACCCTGGACGCTGGAACGGAAAATCACAACGCCTGGAAATCCAGATTTTTATCTTCCTTATAGCCAGTTTTCTTCTGATAAAAAATATTTTCGAATTCTGGCATCTTTTTCCTGGAGCCCGAGCCCTGCTGAGGAAAGCGAAGTTTCTTCGCCAGAATATCATTGCATTTATACCTCTGTGTATCCGGTATATCAGATTCCGGTGAAAGTACTCGTTTTGATATGCGGAGGCGCAGCTTTCTTCTTTCTCTACCGGAGACACAAAAAAAATCATATCTCCCAAAAAGATGTTCCGTAAGCTACGCCTTTTCAACATGTTTTCGTCACTGTTCAGAGCCAACTTCCAAAATGCTACGCATCTCATCGGTGTGGCTTTATCTGCTTTTCATCGCATCCCGAATCCGCTCCAGTGCCTCGGTCAGGGTTGCGCGCGGGCAGGCGATGTTGATCCGTTGGAAACCGCGTCCGCTGTCTCCGAAGATCTTTCCGCTGTCCAGCCAGAGTTTTGCTTTGTTGATCATCAGATCCTCCAGTTCATCGACGGAAAGCCCCGTCTTGCGGAAATCGAGCCATACGAGATATGTTCCCTCCAGGTCGATCATCTTCACGCCCGGAAGCTGCTCCTCCACATACTGCCTTGTAAATTCTGCATTTGCCTTCACATAGGAAAGCATTGCCTCATACCACTCCTCGCCCTTATTATATGCCGTCTCGCATGCCACCAGCCCCATCACGCCAAGCTGGCTCGTTCCGGCTGCATCGAGCTGTTTCCGGAATTTCGCACGGAGTTCCGGGTTGGCGATAAAGATGTTTGACATCATCATACTTGCCAGATTGAATGTCTTACTCGGCGCGGTGCAGGTGATCGTGATGTCCTCGTACTCTTTTTTGATCGCAGCAAACACCTGATGCTCGCCCTTAAAAATGAAATCTCCATGGATCTCATCACTTACAACGGTCACGCCGTACTGCACGCAGAGATCGCCGATCGCCGTCAGCTCATCTTTCGTCCAGACTCTTCCGACCGGATTGTGCGGATTGCAGAGGAAAAAGAGCTTTACGTTTTCAGCTTTCAGCTTCTCCTCGAAATCCGCCACATCCATGTGATAGCGGTTATCATCGCCGAGCACCAGCGTGCTGCTGACAACTCTTCTGCCGTTATCCGCAATGACTTCCGAAAATGGATAGTAAACCGGTGACTGGATCAGCACGGCATCCCCGGGCGCGGTGTAAGCCTTGACTGCCATCGCAAGTGCAAATACAACGCCTGGCGTTTTGATCAGCCATTCTTCTTTCGGCTGCCAGTTGTGATGACGTTTCATCCATCCCGCAACGGCCTCAAAATACGGAGTCTGCGCATCGCTGTAGCCGTAAATGCCCATTTTCGCACGCTCTACCAGCGCATCCTCGATGTAGGAGGATGTCTCAAAGTCCATGTCCGCCACCCACAGCGGCAGCACATCGGATGGCATGCCGCGTTTTACTGCAAAGTCATATTTTAAACAGTCTGTATTTTTTCGGTTGATGATTCTGTCAAAATCAAGATTTCTTTCCGCCATTTTTCTCTTCCTCGATTTCTGCAAAGACCTTCGTAAGCTCGCCGATCAGGTCCTCGATATTTTCAATTCCGACGGAAAAACGAAGGGTGCTCTCCGTAATTCCGTTCCGCTCACGGATTTCCTTCGGCACATCGGCATGTGTCTGCGTCGTCGGATACGTAACGAGTGTCTCCACGCCGCCGAGGCTCTCTGCGAAACGGATCATTCTTACCTTTTCCAGAATGGCAAGGGCAAACTCTTTGCTCTCGAGCTGGATTGTCAGCATGGCACCGAAGCCTCTTGCCTGTTTTTTCATAATCTCATAGCCCGGGTGATCCGGCAGTCCCGGATAAATCACTCTTGTGACTGCTTTCTGTTGCTGCAGCCATGCGGCAATCTGTTTTGCATTCTCCTGGGAGCGTTCCATGCGGATGCCAAGCGTCTTCATGCCGCGCAGTACCAGCCAGCAGTCAAACGGAGCAAGGCCTGCACCTGTTGTCTTGATCAGGAAACGCAGTTTTTCCTGAATATCTTCGCGGTTCGTCACGATAAAGCCTGCCAGTGTATCGTTGTGACCACTCAGGTATTTCGTGCCGCTGTGAATCACAACGTCCGCACCGAGATCGAGCGGATTCTGAAAATACGGGGACATAAAGGTGTTGTCCACAATCAGAATCAGGTTGTGGCGTTTTGCGATATCTGCCATCTTTCTGATATCGGTTACGTTCATCATCGGGTTCGTCGGGGTCTCGATGTAGATGGCTTTTGTATTTTCTTTCACATAGCTTTCCACGTCATCACGACAGCAGTCAATACCGGAAAATTCAACGCCGTTTTTCTCATTCACGTGGTGGAACAGACGAATGCTGCCGCCGTACAAATCGGAGTCCGCAATGATGTGGTCCCCCGGGCGGAACAGCTCCATCAGAAGAGAGATCGCTGCCATGCCGGAGCTTAATGCAAATGCGTCAATTCCGTTTTCCAGCACAGCCACCATTTTTTCCAGATGCTCTCTGGTCGGGTTCTGCAGTCTGCTGTAATCAAATCCGGTGCTCTGTCCTACGCCCGGATGCGCATACGTTGCGGTCTGATAAATCGGGTAGCTGAGTGCGCCGTAATGGCTACACTGTCCCTCGTCTTCTTCTAAATGGATACATTTTGTGTCAATTCCTCTTGCCATATGAATAATCTCCTGTTATTTCGTAATTTTTCTTTCTATACTAATCTGATAGGTTTTGTAACGTAACCTATCATAACAGAAAATGCGGCGTTTGTATATTCCCTTTTTTCTTTGACTTGTTATAAGTTTTTCCTATAACTATCGTAAAAAAACGCCGCCAGAAGATTTTTTCTCCCGGCGGCCGCCTCTTGCATCCATATTTTAAATAAGTTCCGCACAGATCGGATAATGATCAGAAAGGCACACACCGTCCTTCTGCTCCGTCCATTTTTCCACCTTTTTCAGTTCCCAGTCCCCTTTGAGAATGATGTAGTCAATCGAGCACTGCGGATCATTCGGATCATCGCGATGATAGTTGTGGAAGGTAATGCCGATTCCTTCCGTCGCATTCACAAGACCGGCAGTTTCCCTCAGCGGTTTCATCTCTTCGCTGTCCGGCTCGGCATTGAAGTCGCCGCTAAGAATCACCGGCACATCGGCAAATGCTTTCTCTGCTCTCAGATGTGCGAGAATCTGCTCCAGGCCAAGCTTTCTCGCCCCGGCGCACTCGTGATCCAGATGGGTGTTGATGACGCGGAACACTTTTCCGGTCTCCATATCCTCAAATACCACATCCGTCGCAGTACGCGGGCACATACTCTGTACCGGATAGCGGGATCCCGGCACGTACGGTGTCGGTGACAGCCAGAAGGTTTCCAGGCTCACACTCTGAAAACGTTCTTTCCGATAGGCAATGATCATTGCCTCACCGGTCAGATCCTTTTCTCTTCCACATCCGGCAATGTAATATTCCGTCAGATTTTCCTTCAGCCAGGCAGCCACATGCGGCAGTACCTCCTGAAAACCGATGATATCCGGCTTTTCCTGTCTGATTTTTTCCAGAATCAGAGGTCTGCGGTAGATAAAATTATTGGCTCCATCCTGGCCAAAATCACAGCGAATATTAAATGTTACAAATTTCATGGTAAAATCCCTCTTTTCATTTGTTTTCCTAACCCTTATTTTTGCTGGAAAGCGCTGTGCTTTCTCTTCTTTTTCTTCGTATTCACACGGCGCAGACACGCATAGCGCAGCTTCAGCCGCATTTTCCAGCTGCAGCCCGGTACCGGCTCCATCAGCTTTTCCAGAAAATGGTTCAGCGTACGTTCCTCATAAGGAGACAGCAGAATCTCACCGTAGATATGTTTCTCGATCAGATGGCAGACACGCGTATATTCGCCTGGCTCGACCGCCGGAAATCTGCGGGCGAGTTCTGCATCGGTTGCTGCTGTTTCTTTGCCGCCGGTCCAAGGCAGATGATCCGCGCCGCCTCCGCCGCAATCACAAGCAGCGTCAGCAGAATCAGAAGCACGCCAAGCAGCCCGAGAAGAAACAGCGAAACACTGCGCAGTACCGGAAGAACGGCTTCGCCTGCCTTGCTCTTTCGGTTTTCCACACCGGTAATCTGCTCCGCCGACAGCGAATTGTTCTCCAGCACCACATTCTTCTGGACAGAATCTGGACTTCCGACCATTTTCTGAAGAGATGCAACATTATACAGGAACCGTTTGTTTTTTAGATATTTTCTTTCACTTGTTTTTCTGTTGCTCCTTCCTCCATTTTTTGCTCTGCCTTAACTTCTAAAGACCATCCCAGAAAAACGCAAGTATTTTTAGTACTCCAGATACGCCCCTTTCATCGGGCTTGCTGCGTGGAGGCTGAAAAGACGGAGTACGCCTTTTTTGTATTTCGGCTCGCGCGGTTTCCAGTTTTGGCGGCGTTCTTTTAAGATCGCATCGATTTCTTCCATGGACTTGCGCTCACCGGCGATTCCGATGATGTTAAGTTTTCGTTCCTTCACATCAATCTCAATCAAATCCCCTTCCTCGACGAGTGCGATCGGGCCGCCGTCTACAGCTTCGGGACTGCAGTGGCCGATGACCGGGCCGGTGGAGGCGCCAGAGAAACGGCCGTCGGTGATAAGCGCGATGCTCTTTCCAAGCTCTTTGTCGCTGCTGATTGCCTCGGAAGTATAGAACATCTCCGGCATACCGCTGCCTTTCGGGCCTTCGTAGCGGATGAAGACGGCGTCGCCTTTCTGTACTTTATGTTTCAGCACGGCATCGAGGCACTCCTCCTCGCTGTCGAACGGTCGGGCACGGAGGACGGCGTGGAACATTTCTTTCGGGCAGGCCGTGTGTTTGATGACGGCTCCCTCCGGCGCAAGGTTTCCGCGCAGAACAGCGATGCTGCCGTCCGTTCCGATCGCCTTGTCATACGGGCGGATAATATCTTCTTTTGTAATCGAAGTTCCATACCGCTCATTGAATTTTGCGAGCCATCCGCTGCACTTCTCATAAAATCCATTTTCACGAAGCTCCGCCAGATTTTCTCCGAGCGTCTTTCCAGTCACCGTCATCACATTGAGATGCAGATGATCTTTGATTTCTTCCATAATCGCCGGAACGCCGCCCGCATAATAGAAGCACTCTGCCGGCCATCTTCCTGCCGGGCGGACATCGAGCAGATACCGCGCATTGCGGTGCAGACGATCGAATGTGTCGCCGGTGATCTCGATGCCCAACTCATGCGCAATGGCCGGGATGTGCAGCAGGCAGTTTGTGCTTCCCGAAATTGCCGCGTGGACAAGAATCGCATTCTCAAAACTCTCTTTCGTCACAAGATCGCTTGGCCGCATATGCTCCATCTGTGCCAGTTTTACCGCCTGGCGGCCTGCCTCCCGTGCATATGCCAGAAGATCCGGGCTTGTCGCCGGCATCAGAGCGCTTCCAGGCAGGGCAAGGCCGAGTGCCTCCGCCATGATCTGCATCGTGGATGCCGTTCCGATAAACGAACAGGCACCGCAGCTCGGGCAGGCATTGCATTTCGCCCAGTCGAGCTTCTCCTCGTCGATCTCACCGCGCTCAAATTTTGCGCTGTACATGCCAAGCTGCTCCAGTGTCAGCATCTCCGGTCCCGCATTCATCGTTCCGCCTGGCACAACAATCGCCGGAATATCGACACGCGCAAGGCCGATCAGATTGCCCGGCATACCCTTGTCGCAGCTCGACAGATAGACGCCGCCGTCAAACGGTGTCGCATTCGCGTGGATCTCGATCATATTGGCAATCATCTCGCGGCTCGCAAGACTGTAGTTGATGCCGTCCGTTCCCTGGCTCTCGCCGTCACAGATGTCGGTGCAGAAATACCGCGCCCCGAAGCCCCCCGCTTCCGCAACGCCTTTCCGCACTTCCTCGACCAGCAGATTTAAGTGGCCGCTTCCCGGATGGCTGTCCCCGTACGTACTCTCCACCATAATCTGCGGTTTTTCAAGATCCTCTTTTTTCCATCCTGTTCCAATCCGGAGCGGATCCATCTCCGGTGCAAGTTTCCGCATTTCCTGACTCTTCAGCATTTCCTTCTCCTCCCGCTGTTTTTTTTTAGGTATTAAAAATACTCTTTCTGCTTTTCACTATAGCAATCCCTGTATTTGATTGCAAGACAAAAAAGCTGCAGTCTGCAGGGATTCCCCACAGACCGCAGCCTCTCTGAACAGCTCACAGATTTCTCTGTTTTCTGTTTGCCTGCTTCCGCAGATAATTTCCAATGCTTGTAAAACTAAGCAGCGTCACAATCAGAAAAACACCCGGGATCAGAATGATCCACCATGCCTTTGTCATCAGCGCTTTTTCCGAAAGTGACAGCATGCTGCCCCAGGAAATCACCTCCAGCGGAAGACCGATTCCCATAAAACTCAGTGTGGATTCTGCTACAATCGCACTTCGGATGTTCATAACCACCATAAACATAATAGACGAAAAAAAGTTCGGTGCCAGATGGTGCCATAAAATATAGAAAAAACTGCCTCCCATACAGCGCGACGCAATCACGTATTCACTGTTCCGGATCTGCCGTACTTCGGTCCGCACAACCTTTGTAATGCTTGTCCAGCTTGTCATTCCGATCACGGCAGAAATCGTAATCACATTGGATTTTCCCGCAGCGGCCAGAAGAAAAATGACAAGAAGAAGATTCGGCACCGACAAAAAGATCTCGGTCAGCCGCATCAGAAGTGCGTCCAGCCACGCCGGTGCACATCCGCTGACTGCGCCGAAGAGAACGGCAATCACAGTGGAAATCAGCGTAGAAAGCAGACCGATCGCCAGCGATATTCTGCCGCCGTACCAGATCATCGAGAAAATATCTCTTCCCATCGTATCGGTTCCAAACAGAAATTCCCGGCACGGCATGACGGAACAGTTTTTCAGATCCATATACGAGGGATCCTTCGTCATAATCTGCCCACAGAAAAGGCAGCCCAGCACAAGAAGACCCAGAAAAAGCTCTGCTGCCACCGGCCGGTCCTGATACCATTTTTTCTTTTTTTCTGCTTCTGTTTTTTCTGCAGGCCTCTCTCCTGCAAATTGAAATAATTGTGTTTTTTCTGTCACAGCATCATTACCTCCGATGTTTCTGCCGCTTCTTTCTCCCGCATCCGCGGATCAATTCTCTCGTTGATGATCTGTGCCGCCATATTGCACAGAATCACAACGATTCCGGACATCAGGCAAAGCAGCATCAGAAGATTGTAATCTTTGTACCGTGCGCTCTCATACGCCAGCGTTCCGATACCGGGATACGAGAAAACCGTTTCTACAATATAGGTTCCCCCCAGCACATGCGGAACAGAAATGGCCATGATGCCAAGATACGACGGAATCGTATTCCGCAGGCAATGCCGGAACAGAACCGTCTTTCGTTTCAGCCCCTTGGCTCTTGCCAGAAGCACATACTCTTCCCGCACTTCATCCAGAATTTTATTGCGGATCATGTATGCGTAATACCACAAATGACTCAGCACTACGACCGTCATCGGCAGGATCAGATGACAGACACGGTCAGAAAAATCTGCCTGTTTTCCAACAGAGTAGGCACCGGAACTCGGCAGCCATTTGAGCTGCATGGAAAAAACAAGAATCAGAAGCAGCGACAGCCAGAATTCCGGAATACATCCCGTGATGGTTCCCACCTTACAGATGATGCGGTCCAGCCAAGTATCTTCCTTCCATGCACAGAGAATTCCAAGAAGCAGCGCGAGGGTGAAAATCAGCAGAAATCCAATGCCGCCAAGCACCAGCGTATTTCCAATTCTTCCCTCGATCACGCGCGTTACATCCATTTTATATTTGTACGAAATTCCGAAATCCCCATGCAGTGCATTGCCTGCCCAGCGGATATACTGTACGGAAATGGGATCCTTCAGTCCCAATTTTTCTTCGGCCCACGCTCTTTCTTCGGGCGTCATTTTTTCCACGCGGTCTCCGTAATATGATACCAGCGGATCTCCCGGCGCAAGCCTTGAAATATAAAATACGAGCACAGACAGCAGCAGAACACTTGCCAGAAATGCCGCTGCTTTTTTTCCATAGTAAAGCACTCTGTTCCGGCTTTTCATCCTGCATCGCCTCCCTCCATCAGCACAAAATGATCTTTTTCCACTTCCCGCAGTGTTCCCGTCCGGGGAAATTCTGTATTGGAAAAATCCGGTACAGCTCTCGCTCTTTCCCTTCGCGGATCCGGAATCGGAATGGCCGCGATCAGTGCTTTCGTATACGGATGCAGCGGATTTTCAAACACGGCCCGCGCCGGGCCGGTCTCCACCAGTTTTCCATGGTACATCACACCTACTCTGTCACACAGAAATTCGACCATATCCAGATCATGCGCAATAAACAGAAACGAAAAACCGTGCTCCTTCTGCAGATGACGGAACAGATTCACAATCTGTGCCTGTATCGACGCGTCCAGCGATGCAATCGGTTCATCCGCCACCAGAAGCTCCGGCTCCATCGTCAGTGCCCGTGCAATCGCAACGCGCTGCCGCTGTCCGCCGGACAATTCTCCCGGATATTTTTTCAGATATTCCGGATCCAGCCCCACGTATTTCATCTGGAATCTGGCTTCCTCCTCATAGCTTCCCCGCAGCGGCCGGATTTTCTGCACGCGCATCGGCTCCTCAATAATGTCGCGGACCTTCATCTTCTGATTCAGACTGGAACCGGAATCCTGAAAAATCATCTGGCGTGTCGTCTGCAGCATTTTTTTATTTTTCCGGAACTGGCCTCTGTCGCAGGTATCAATCCCTTTATAATAAATCTGGCCGGCATATGGCTGATAAATATTCATCACACAGCGTGCAGCGGTAGATTTTCCGGAACCGGATTCTCCTACCAGTCCAAAAATTTCTCCTCTTCGAATCTGAAACGATACATCATCGACTGCCTTGACTGCTGTTTTCCGGGACAGTGGAAAAATATGGGTCAGATGACGCACATCCAGCAAAATCTCATGTTCCATCTGTGTTTCCTCCTATCGGCGGCACAACCTTCGGTGCTCTCTCATCCAGCAGCCATGTTGCCGCATAATGGCTGTCTGTGACCCGGAACATCGGCGGCTCCTCCTCAAAATCAATTTCCAGCGCATAAGCATTGCGGCTGGCAAAGGCATCGCCCTTCGGCGGATGGAGAAGAGACGGCGGCATTCCCGGGATAGACGGCAGGCTTTCTTTTCCCCTCGAAAACGCCGGTATGGAACGCAGCAGTCCCCACGTATACGGATGACGGGGATCATAGAAAATCTCATCCACGGTTCCAATCTCTACTATTTTTCCCGCATACATGACCGCTACCCGGTCTGCGATCCGCGCTACAACGCCAAGGTCATGTGTGACAAAGACCGTTGCCGTTCCCAGTTTTTTCTGAATTTCCCGAAGCAGGTCCAGAATCTGTGCCTGAATCGTCACATCCAGCGCTGTCGTCGGCTCATCAGCAAACAGAATTTCCGGATTGCCCGCCAGCGCAATCGCCAGTACGATCCGCTGCCGCATTCCGCCGGAAAAGTGATACGGATATGCCTTTTTCCGCTCTTCTGCCTGCTCGATTCCCACCAGCTGCATCAATTCTGTCACTCTCTGTTCCACTTCTTCTTTTCCCATGTCTTTCTGATGCGCCCGCACTGCCTCTGCAATCTGCGCTCCGACTGTCATCGTCGGATTTAAGGAAGTCATCGGATTCTGGAAAACCATCGAGAACAGTTTTCCCCGCAGTTCCCGCATTCTTCGCTCCCCGTATCCTGCAATTTCTTCTCCATTGACCAGAATTTTTCCGTTTTTGATCTTTGCATTCTCCGGCAGCAGCTTCATAATGCTTTTGCAGAGCACACTTTTTCCGCAGCCTGACTCGCCTACAACAGCGAGCACCTCACCTGCATTCAGGGAAAAGCTGACATCGCGGACCGCCTGTACTTCCCCCTCATCCGTAAAAAAGCTGACGGAAAGATGTTCCACTTTTAATCGTTCCTTCATTCCATTTTTCTCCTATACAGACAAAAAGGAGGTAACCATACCTCCTTCGTCTGCTTTTTTGTTTTTATTCTTCGATTGTCCAGTCCTGAATATTCCAGAAAATACCAACGCCGTGGTGGCCCAGCACCGTGTCTTTGGAAATGCCCTGAATACCGGAATCTGCCACATAATTTGCATCAATATAACAGATGAATGCATAGGCCGGATCTTCTGCCAGTTCTTCCTGGAATTTTCCGTAATATTCTTTCCGCACTTCCGGATCGTCACTCTGACGGGCAAGAGACAGATACTCATCTACTTTTTCATTGGAATAGCTCGAATAATTCGCCCCTTTGTCCGTGCCGAAAACCTTATATGTATGATCGTCCGCATCGAACGGGCTTCCCCAGCCGATCAGGCAGGCCATCTGTCCGCCCCAGTCCATCTGTGCCGGAATTTCTACGGTACAGTTGATTCCGGTTTCCCGGAGCTGCTGTGCTGCTGCCTGGGCAATATCAATGCGGTCCTGCTCACCGGACATCACGCTGATGACAAAACCGATTTCTTCGCCGTCCCGCTCATAGAAACCATCGCTGTTTCTGGTGCATCCGGCCGCTTCCAGAATTTCCTGTGCTTTTTCCGGATTGTAATCATAATGTTCTACGTTTTCGTTATTGTAAATGTTCCGCTGCAGCGGACTGTATGCCGCCATTCCCTCGCCAAGAAGCACAGAATCGATAATGGCCTGGCGGTCAATCGAATAACAGACGGCCGGAATGATATCCCTGTTTTTCGTCCAGTAATCATTCGCAAAGTTAAATAAGATTCCGCGGTAATCTGCCGTTGTCATGTCGTAGCAGGTAAAACCGTCTTTTTCTTTGAAATTCTGCGCATTTTTCGGGTCAAGCAGCGCCAGATCCAGTTCGCCGGATTCCAGCTGCATCGCCTGTGCATTATCATCTGGTACAATTTTGAAAATGACCTTGTCAATCTTTGGTGCCCCAAGGTAATAATCTTCATTTTTTACCAGAACAATCGACTGGCCTTCGTCCCAGCTCTCCAGTTTATACGGGCCGGTTCCAACCGGTGCACGGAAGAAATCCGATTCCTGCATATTTTCACCTTCCAGCAGGTGCTTCGGCAGGATGGCCATCGTCATGTATTCCAGGAAAGCCACGTTCGGCTCGGAAAGGCGGAAGGAAACGGTGCTGTCATCTATAACTGTAATCTCTTCTACATCCTCATAATTTGGTGCATTTTCAGATCCGTTTTCCGGATCCATGATCGCTTCGATGGTGAATTTCACATCGTCCGCCGTAAATTTTTCTCCATCATGCCATTGGATGCCGTCCCGGATATGAAAGGTGTAGGTGCAGGTTTCTGCATCGTACTCCCATTTTTCTGCCAGACCCGGAACAATGTTGTCATCCGCATCGTGTGCGGTCAGTCCGTTGAACAGCAGCAGATTAATTTCACCGTGCTCATCCATCGCCGGATTAATCCTGGTATAATCAGCAGAACCATAAACCAGGGTCGTCTCTTCCTCCCCTGTCTGGCCGGAAGAAGCTTCCGTCTCTGTTTTCGACAAATCTGTACTGTTGCTGTTTTTCCCGCTGTCCTGACCGCATGCCGCAAGGGATGCTGCAAGAGACACCATCAGCATCAAAGATAATATTTTCTTTTTCATCCTTTTCCTCCCATTTTCAGACCGTTTTTACCCGGACTGACCGCTTTTTTGCTTTGTACTCCCATGATCTGCGCGCCTGATCCATGTACTGTTCGTTCATTATATTTGATATTTCAGGCTCTCACAAGCCGGGTGGGGGGATATTTTTTTCTTTTCTCGTAAAGTTAATCGTCTCATGCAGAGGGAACTGCTCCGCATGCCAACATAAAACATGACCTTGATCAGGGGACTCTTCCTCTGCATCAAGGTCATGTTTCTTTTCCTATGATTTTAAAATTTTACAGCATATTGATAACAAATCCAGCCAGCATCGTGGACAGAACCGTAATAACCGTAATTCCTCCCACGACATACGGCACGTTTAAGGTATCTTCGATAAACGCTTTCTCCTCCGGTGTCTCTCCGACCGCATCGCCGACCTCACGGCAGATGACCACGTTGCTCGGGAATCCGAGGAACTGCTCGACACCGATGCCGACAGCCAGATCCTTGTCGCCGACAAGTTTCCAGGTCGGGAGAACCCATCCAACCAGTGCAACACCGATCAGAGCCGCGATGAACAGAACAATCGTCTGGAATGCCATGGTACCGAGATCGCTCAAGGAAACCTTCGCCAGAGACGGGATGATGGAGCCAAAGACAGCAACCATCATAAGGCCGTAGGAATTCGATTTCTGCAGCGGTTTTGTCGGAACGAGTCCGGAAGCGGCACAGGCAACACCGAGAAGCAGCGCCCAGATGCTGTAGTTGATCGGAGTCAGATCGCCAAGGATGTGGGCAACCCAGGAACCGGCTGCAACGAGCGCCATCATGACGTTGGCGGAATACCATTCTTTGTGTTTATCTGCAAAGGAAACTTTTGCGGAAGCACCGTTTCCGGTCTCCTGCTTTTTAAACTGCGCCGGATTCTCGCGGTATGCTTTCAGCAGTTTTTTTCCGTAACGGATACCCATGGCAGATGCGATCGGCGCACCGACGAATTTCTGTACGGAATAGATGACTGCACAGAGTGCTGCCGCCGTTGCCAGTCCTTTTTCTGCTGCGGCGCTTGCCATCAGCGAAGTTGCCATTGCCGCACCGTTGATAACCGGCATGCCGACGAGCACAGTGTCAAATCCGATGATCGGGGATACCAGAAGCATCACAAGGCAGGACGCCAGCATACAGAGTGCCGCCATTAATACGGTTCTCCACTCCTCGATCAGCTGTTTCACGTTCAGGGTAGTACCCATGTTGAACAGTACCATCGCAATTGCCAGTTTTGATAACGCCGTAAGGCCTCCCTGGTCGATGATGTCCGCCGGGATCAGTTTCGTCAGAAAGCCTACCAGGAACAGGAGCATGACGACCATCATTCCGGACAGCTTTCCTTTTGTAATTTTACCGACAATGTCGCCAAGTGCAAACACGATCAGAACAATCATGAAGCTGGAGAACATTGCGTTGTTTGTTAAAATCTCAGCCATTTCTTTTTCTCCCTTGCTCTTTTTAATTTGAAATTATACATAATTTTCTTTTATTTTGCAAGTTTTATCCAGTTTTTATTTTATATTTTGCATATTTATGCAATCCTTCCAATTATCCGCGCCACAAGCTCTCCGGCATGATAGAAGTCATCGAGATGCAGATATTCTTCGGTCGAATGATTCTTGAAATATCCTGTTGCGATACCGACACAGGTGATTCCCTTCTGATTGAAAATATTGCCGTCCATACCGCCGCCTCCGCCGTTGATCTGCGGTTCGATTCCCATCTCTTTCAGGGATTCCGTGACGATCTGAATCATCTCGGAATCCTCCGGGATGAAGAACGGCAGGAAAGTGTTTTCTCTTTTAAATTCCACACGCGCACCGCGCTTTTCTGCGATTTCACGGCAGTGCGACTGGAAATACGCTTCATAGCGGTCGAGTTTTTCTCCCGACCGGCTCCGCATCTCTCCGCGCAGGATTGCGTGGTCGCAGACAACGTTCATTGCCTCGCATGTTTTGGACCAGAGGTGAGAAAAGTTCGACGTTGTATTTTCATCCAGTCTTCCCGTCTCCATCGTTGCGAGCATTTCCGCCATAATTTTTGCCGCATCAATGCCTTTCTCCGGCTCATTTCCCGCATGGGCTGCCTTGCCGAAAACCTGTGCTTCCAGAAGGGCACGGCCCGGCGCACCATTTACAATTCGGCCGATGCGTCCCGGGGAGTCGAGCACATACATCGTTTTTGATGTCAGCAGGCTTACATCGAATGCTTTCGCACCGTACAGACCGGCCTCCTCGCCGACCGTAAAGAGGATCTCCAGTTTCGGAAGCGCCTTCCCGGATTCAATCGCCTGACGCACGCCCTCTAAAATGGCTGCCACACCGGACAGATCATCCGCCGCCAGAATCGTGTCGCCCGAAGAACGAAGGATTCCATCCTCCTCCACCGGTTTGATTCCAATGCCGCCCGGCACACGGTCCATATGGGAACAGAAACAGACAACACCGTCCCGCTCTCCTTCCCGAACCGCCAGAATATTGCCGCACACGCCGCCAAACGTAGCCCCGGCCTCATCCCGCGTAATCGCAAATCCCATCTGCTCCAGTTTTTTCACCAGATGCTCTGCAATCTCCGTCTCCTGACCGCTCGACACATCAATCCGCATCAATTCGGTCAGTTCATCTAACATACGTTGATTTTTCATTTCTTTTCCACTCTCCATTCTTGAAAAAAATTTTCAAAAACAATTCTTCTACATCTTACCATTTGCCTTTCGTCCTTAATAGGTGTAAAATTATGCCATAATTCATTTTTATGTCTTTAATTCTCGGAAAGGAATTTTATATATGAAAATCGGCGTAACAGGTTCTGACCATATCTGCGACAGGATTCAGAAAACGCTGGAGAAGCGCATGCCGGACCTTGAAGTGGTCTACCGGCGTTCCAACGATTACCGGTACGGTCTGGAAGCGGCTGCCCAGTTTCAGAAAGGGAAAGTATCCGGCATTATTTTTACTGGGCCGACCAACTATCACTATGCTTTAAAGCGGCTGGAGCCAAACGTTCCCTGGACCTTTCTTCCGCACAATCAGGCTTCCATCTTAAAAGCGCTGGCGGAATCTGCTGTCCGTTATTCCTGCGTGCCGGATGTCATCAGTATCGATATGTATGAGGAACAGCTTGTGCAGGAAACGCTGGAAGAGATCGGCATTTCCAATGGCCGCGTCCTTGTGGCACACGGCTCTTCTCCCGATCAGGGCGATTTTCAGGATGCCCTCACGGATTTTCACCGTTACAACTATTTTCACAACGGGGCAAAAATCTGCTTTACCAACATGGAAAAAACGTATGAGGCACTGTCGGCAGAAGGCATTCCCTGCATCCGCATCTCGGTTTCCGAGGATGTAATTCTGGAACAGGTTTATCATCTTCAGTTTCTGGAAAATACGGCGCAGAAGAACCGCGGGCAGAGTGCTTCCGTGCAGATCTATTTTGATTATTCCTTTGATCAGGAGACGGATCTTTCGCTCCGGGAATGGGAGAAGATTCATTATCAGAATGAGATGCGCGAGCTGATCTACTCTGCCGCCCACCGCATGGGGGCTGCTGCGTTCTCCGAGGGCGCTTCTATTTTTTATATCATGTCATCCCGTCCGGTTCTGATGCGGGAATTTATTCAGAACGGGGAATATCAGAAGATTCTGTTTCACGGACAGCAGACGCCGCACAACCGGCTGTGGATCGGCATCGGCTACGGTGATACTCCCATGGAGGCGAAATCCCGCGCGGCGATGGCGCTCAACCACTCGATCGCGGACCGCTCCGGCGCGAACTATATTGCGGAGGATGAGCATCAGTTTACCGAAATTAAGATCAATGACCCGACCGATCACACGGCGTATCTTCTGCACCGGCTTCACATCAGCAGCAGTACGTATGAAAAACTGAAAGAGATTCTGCGGTCACATGATCAGGTAATCACTTCCGCACAGCTCGCTGCAGATATGGGGATCACGGAGCGGAGCGCCAACCGGCTGATTCTGCGGCTGGAACAGGAAAACTGTGTGACCACGATCGGCAAAATCAGCGGCGGCAAGGGACGGCCGGCACGGATTATGAAAATCACTTTATAAAACATAAGAAATGGAGAATGTTTATGGATAAAAGAACGGAACAGGCATTTGCCTATCTCGAGAAAAACGAACACAGTATGATGGAGCTGCTGAAAAATCTTGTCTCCATTGAAACGCCTTCGGCTGATCGCGAGGCGAATGAGCGGATTGCGGCGCATCTCGATACGTACTGTGATGCGCTCGGCATGGAGCGTCAGATTCATCACTTTGAGAAGGCTGGCCCGACGTTTGCCGCGTGGACCCGGCCGCAGGAAAAGAAGCCGATTCTTCTGCTTGGGCATATGGATACAGTTCATGCGGTTGGAAAGTTCGGCCCGGAACCGTTTCTTGTGAAGGATGACCGCGTGTACGGTCCAGGCGTTTATGACATGAAGGGCGGCGATGTGATCGCGCTGTTTGTGCTCCGCGCACTGAATGCGGTCGGGTATGAGGACAGACAGATCAAACTGGTGCTCACCGGTGATGAGGAAGTCGCCCATGCATTTTCCCACGGCGAGGCCGGAAAGCTTGTCGAGCAGTATGCCAGCGGCTGTGAGGCGGCTTTTAATCTGGAATCGGGCTACATCAGCGGCGAAGTGACTACGAGAAGAAACGGCGGCGCGATCATTCGCGTGAAAGTAAAGGGCAAAGCGGCTCATGCAGGAAAGGAGCCGCAGAAAGGCGCGAGTGCGATTCTGCAGGCGGCGCGCATGATTACAGAGATTGAGAGCCGCTCGGTGTTCGGCTATCTTTCCTTCAACTGCGGCCGTATTTCAGGCGGAACCGGAGCCAATGTCATCCCGGATTCCTGTGAGTTTTCCATCGGTATCCGATACGCGGCAAATGCGCAGTATGAAGAAGCCATCGCTTTCTTAAAAAATCTCTGCGAACACGTCACCGTTCCTGGCACAAGCTGCACCATGGAACAGAACGGCTACTACCCCGCCATGGAAATGGTCGACGGTGCCGACCGCCTCCTCTCCCTCTATCAGGAAAGCTGTAAACTCCTCGGCGAACCAATCCCGCAGGGCATCCAGCAGAGCGGCTGCTCCGACACCTCCTTCGTCACCCGCATCGGAATCCCCGCCCTCTGCAGCCTCGGTATCCAGGGCGCAGGCGCACATTCACTTGATGAGTATGCGATTCCGTCCTCACTGCTCGTGCAGTGCAAGAAACTGGTGGCCACGATTTTGGCGATGTAAAATGCTATGCGGTTCTTGACAAAACAGGAAAGTCATTTTAGCATAAAAAAAGAAACGGGTTTTTTGTCCGGTAAGCTCATCGTGAGCCAAGGGAGTTGCTCGTTTCTTTTTTATTATCTTATTTTCTTTACCCTATCACATCCGTAACCGCATTCACCGCTTTCGCCACAAAGCTGATCGTCTTTTCGCTGAACACTTCCCCGTCTTTTGAGATCGAAACGTGTGCGAGTCCGATCTCATCTTTCTCGCTCGCTTCGGTACTGCCCATGAGGGTTGTCCATTTGATCTGGACATCGTCGGCGGTGATGGCGTGGTCGCATGTTACGATGTACTGTGCTTCATCGAACAGCGGCGAATTGGATTCCGCATAGACGATGATGTCGTTGTTTTTTTCCTGATAGACGCGCACGGTGTAATTCACCAGGTCTTTTTCATCCGTGATATAGTCCTTATTCGGCGATACGGTTTCTTCGCAGATCAGGCTTGCATCTTTTGGAATTGTATTGTTCTCTTTCTTTTTTGTCATTCCGATCATCAGCATACAGTTGCAGAGTGCTGCGATCAGAACTGCAAGCAGCAGGATTTTTATTCTAGGTTTCATTGTTTTCTCTTCCTTTTCCCATGTCATAGTTTGTCACTGATGTTTCATTTCCATTATACATGATTCCCCCAAAATAAGAAACGCAAAAATGCATCCGCCCCCATAAAACCTTTTTGAAAAAATTTCTCAATGAAAAAGTTTTCTATTTTGTTCCAAATATGTTATGCTATACTGTCTGTTAGGCAATTCTAACTCGATGTACTCTCGTAATAAAGGAGGAACTGCATGCCTTTAAATTTAACCGATTTCAATCAGTTTTACGTCATCAATAAAATCTGCGGCCAGGAAAAGCAGCGTCATTATCTGGAGTCGCTTGGGTTTGTTCCCGGGGCCAGGATTTCGATTCTGTCGGAGCTTCACGGTTATTATCTCGTCATGGTGAAGGGCAGTAAAATCGGGCTGGATAAGAGTCTGGCCAAGAAAATTATTGTGTATGCCAGCTGAACCGATGGCAGGGTTCACTTTTTGCATACGCATTTAGAAAGTATGGAGTATTATGGAAAAGAACAAAAAAATCATCAAACTGTGCTATCTGCAGATCGCATTCTATGTCGTCTTTCTGACATCGCTGCTTCTGCATTTCAAGCGTGGGCTGGATCATCGCGCCTTTGCGCTTCTGATTATCCTTACGCTGCTCGGCTGCGCCTCTGCACTGACGCTTACCGATTATCTGAAAAGCCTGATCCGCCGCTCCGGCTTTGATGTCGCCGGCGTGCACGATAAAAAGTCGCTGGAAGAAAAGCTCCTCCAGCTTCAGAACGCGGACGATACACTCGATGTCGGCGTGATGATGTTTGATATGAACAATTTAAAGATGATCAACGACACGTACGGCCACGAAGAAGGCGACGTCTTTATCCAGACCTTCGCCTCCTATCTGACCCGCATTCTGACCGAGGACAGCTTTCTGGCGCGGTTCGGCGGTGATGAATTTGTCATTGTGCAGAATCATGCAACCTGGAACCAGCTGGAGCAGATGAATCTTCAGCTGCAGACGATGATCGACACCTACAACCAGACGGCGGATCACCCGCTGAGCTATGCCGTCGGATATGAGCTGAGCTGCAAAAATCATTATTATCTGATCATGGATCTGCTGCAAATGGCGGACGAAAAAATGTACCAGGACAAGCAGTATAAAAAACAGCTCCAGAAAAACGGACCTCTCGCCGCCCGCCGCAGTATGCTTGCTGAGAGCATTTCCACGGATTCTTTAAAAGAAAAAATTTTTACGCTTCTCAATAACAGAAGCGAAGAAAAGCAGTACGCCTTTCTGATGACGGATGTCGACAATTTTCATCTGATCAACGATTACTGGGGTTATGAGATGGGTACGAACATTCTGAATTTCATCCTGAAAAAGCTGGAACTCTTTCCGCAGACACTCTTTGTGAACCGCTATCACTCCGATATCTTTGTCGGCATTATCGATATCACCGGGCAGGATCCGGCCGTGGCGCGGGAAAAGATTTCCGCCTATCACAAGCAGGCGATCCGCGAAGTGCTGGAATCGTACCCGCTGAATTACATGACGCTGAACACTGGCGTCTATTATCTGAATGACACGGACACACCAGCGGAGGAAGTCATCTCTCATGCCAACATTGCGCGGCGGCGTGCGAAGGAAACTTCCACCTGCGTCTTCGAATACAACGCCGAGCTTTCCAGCACGGAACAGAAGCGCGCGGAGACCATTCATTCCTTCCAGAATGCCCTTGCGAAAAAAGAATTTCAGATTTATTTCCAGCCGAAAATCAGCGGAAAAACGCAGGAAATTGCAAGCGCCGAGGTGCTGGTACGCTGGCTGCGCGAGGACGGCACGCTCTGGTTCCCGGACAGCTTTCTGCCGATTCTGGAGGAGACCGGAGAGATTGAGTCGCTCGACTATTATGTGTATAATGCTGCTTTCCAGTGGCTCGTTGACCGCCGGGAAAACGGACTTCCGCTGCTGCCGCTCTCGCTGAATGTGTCGCCGGTTCATTTCCGCAAGATCGATACGTTCACACAGCGGATCACACAGCTGCTCGATCATTATCAGATTCCTTCGAAGTACCTGGTTTTTGAGATCACAGAGACAACGTACATTCATAACATTGATGCCGTCAACCAGATGATCCGCTTTTTCCACGACCGGAATATCCGCATTTCCATGGACGATTTTGGGTCTGGATATTCGTCCTTAAATTCGCTGAAGGATATTCTGTTTGATGAAGTTAAAATTGACAAACATTTCCTCTCGGCGGGCCTCTCCGAAAAAGGAAAAATTGTGCTGGAAGAGATGTTCCATCTTTTAAAACGCACAGACAAATGGATTGTCTGCGAGGGTGTGGAGACGAAAGAGATGGTAGATTTTCTGATCGCCGAAGGATGCGACGAGCTGCAGGGATTCTATTATTATAAACCGATGGAACAGAAAAAATTTGAAGAGCTGATCGCTTGACAAAGTCCGAATTCTATACTATGGTTATCTCACCCGGTAGTTACTACCGATTCAAATTCATAGCGACAGATTAAAACTCGTACGGCGGGTTTCCGGAAAAGTCTGCGATTACACCGTGTGCATTGTCCAGATAGAATACCTCGAAAATCGGGTTGTCAGCGGTCTGGTACTGGCCTTTTACGATCGGGTTCTGCATGCACACTTCTTTTACAGCCATGTTATTTTCAAACACTGCGGTTCCGTGCAGACGGATCCATGCGTAGGACGGGCTGGAAACAGAGATTTCGATTTCCGGATTCTCCTGCATATCTTTGTAAACATCTTTTGTGTTGTTGGTGCAGAACCACAGTTTTCCGTCAACCTCTCCTGCAAACATGAACGGGCGGCATTTTGCCTTTCCGTCACGACCTACCGTTGCCAGATACTGTACCGGATTCTCATTTAAAAATTCTACTGCTTTGCTCATTTTACTTTCCTCCATTTTGTTTTTTTCTTTCGATGGCTTTATAATAAGTCCATAGAGTTCTTTCGTAAAGTAAGCACAATATTGTGGTGTAGTTACCCAAAAGATACTATTGTGTAAAATCAGACGTTTCCGCCATCTTTCAAATCATTATTTTCTTCAAAAAGGAGGTTTTCTCTTATGTCATCCGCAGAAAAAACACCCGTTTCTCTTGCTGATCTTCCGCCCTGCCCGGTGGAAACTACGCTGACTCTGATCAGTGATAAATGGAAAGTTCTGATCTTGCGCGATCTGCTGCTCCACGGCACCATGCGGTTCGGCGAGCTGAAAAAGTCCATCGGTCACGTCTCTCAAAAAGTTTTAACTTCCCAGCTCCGCCAGATGGAACAGAGCGGTCTGGTCAACCGTAAAGTTTACGCCGAGGTACCGCCGCGTGTCGAATATTCCCTGACGGAACTCGGCTTCAGCCTCCACCCGATCATGGATGCGATGTGGGACTGGGGCGAGGCGTATAAGAAAAAGCTGGCGCAGGAAGAAGACGCTGCCGCAAATGCATGAACGAAAAAAGTCTGTTGAGAAACAGCCCATTCCGGTTTTTCTCAACAGACTTTTCTTCTCTTCTATCTTCCTTTCAGCACAATCGTCTTCCAGCTTCCGATCGTTCCGTCATACGTTCCCTGCCATACCGGATAGCGCTCGATCGGCAGTTTGACCGCAACGGCCTCCCAGCTAAAGTTCTGGACAAACACGTACCTGGTTCCGTCCTTCTGCTCGCGCATCGTGACTTCCACACCTTCCGGAACTTCTTCCACGATCCGCTCCACACCGGCCTCTTCTGCCAGTTTCCGGCAGACTTCATCGTACAGTCCCTGTTCAAAGTCCGCACAAACGGCATACGCTTTTCCCTTTCCATACACATTCCGGGTCATCGCCGGCATGCCGTCATAGAAATCTTTTCCGTATGTCATCAGCACTTCCGCCGTCGATGGCTGTACCAGCTCGCAGAGATGACTGCAGCGGTATGCCCGTTCCAGATGCAGCGGATTTTCCGGCTCCGGAATTCCTTCGTTCCATTCGCCATCGTATAAGCCGTCAATCTCCATACTCCGGAATCCCATCACATCCATCAGGTCATGCGGTGTTCCGCCTAAGTAACAGAGATCCGTCTCATCCACAATGCCGGACCAGTAAGTCAGCAGAAAAATTCCGCCGTTTTTCACAAAGTTCCGAACCTTCTCTGTCCATCCTTCCCGCAGCAGATAAACCATCGGCGCTGCCACAACACGGTATCCGTCGAGGCTGCACGTCTCATCAATCACATCCACATTGATGCCCAGTTTCCGGAATGCCTGATATGGTTTTTCCACGGTTTCTTTATAAAAAACACCTGCATTCCGCGGACCCGCCGCATCTTCCACCGCCCAGCGGTTTTCCACATCGTAAATCACGGCTGCTTCCGCCGGGTTCTGCGAACCGTTCACTTCCTGCAGCTGCTCCAGGGCTGCGCCGACTTTCGTCACTTCACGGAATACCCTAGTATCCGATCCGCCATAATGGTCGATCACGGCTCCATGAAATTTTTCGGATGCACCGCGGCTCTGCCTCATCTGGAAATACAGCACACTATCCGACCCATGCGCAACTGCCTGCAGTGACGCGGCCTGCAGCATGCCCGGTTTTTTCAGCTTGCTGACGGACTGCCAGTTCGTTGCGGAAGGACAACTCTCCATCAGATAAAACGGCTTTTTCTGAATGCTCCGCATAATGTCATGCTGCATACCTGTATCCATCGCTGTTACCGTCTCCGCCTCTTTATGCCAGGTCGGATAATTGTCCCAGGATACAAAGTCAATCACATCGGCAAACTTGTAGTAATTCAGTCCGGTAAAGTTATACATCATATTGATGGTAGACGGCTGTTCTGCCCCAGCGTCCCGCAGCGCTTTGATTTCCCATTTTACAAAATCCGCGGTCTGATCCGTCACAAACCGTTTCCAGTCCAGATTCAGTCCGTGCAGCGAAGAATCTCCTTTCGGAGACGGGCTCTCCACCTGGTCAAAACTCTGGTAAGTATGACTCCAGAACCCGGTATTCCAGGCACGGTTCAGCCGTTCCAGTGTGCCGTATTTTTTCTTCACCCAGCCGCGGAATGCCTCCTGGCACAGCGGGCAGTGGCACTCTCCGCCGTATTCATTCGAAATATGCCATGCAATCACGCCAGGATGGTCTTTGAACATTTCCGCCAGCTTCGTATTGATGATTCTCGTTTTTTCCCGGTAAACCGGTGAGGTATAGCAGTGATTATGGCGCTCCCCGTACAGATTCCGTTCTCTCGCTGCATTGACACGGAGCACCTCCGGGTATTTTTCCGCCATCCAGCGCGGTCTTGCCGCCGTCGGCGTGGAAAGCATAACCACAATTTCGTTTTCGTACAGGCGGTCAATCACCTCTTTTAACCATTCCAGACGGAAAACTCCTTCCTCCGGCTCTAAAAATGCCCAGGAAAACATGCCAAGCGAAACCTCGTTGATTCTGGCTTTCTTGAAATACGCCAGATCCTGTTCCAGAATCTCCGGGTAATCCAGCCACTGTTCCGGGTTATAATCGCCCCCGTGCAGGAGCTTTCCAAAATTTACTTCTTTCCCCATCTGCTTTTGTCTCCTTTTCTTTCGCAGACAGCCCATCCTGTCCACGGACAGAATGGGCTGAACGCATCAGATTCCCTTAAACGTAAAGGTAAACTCCAGTTTTTTATCAATCGGAATCAGGTACTCCGGATGGGTCTGTGCACCCCAGCTGTCGTCTCCGCCAACACCCATCTGCTGTTTTGCCACGCGCACAACGGTGTAATGTACCTGCGGCAGTTCATACGGATGCATCGCATTTTCCAGCTCGTGCGGTGTGTACGGCAGTGCGGAAAATTCCATCTTGTCGCCGCTGAACATCATACCGCGGCCCTTGCGGTTCGTCACGGTTGCCCAGCGTACACCAACCTTGTTGCCGCACTCCTGCGGAACGAGATATTTCGCCATATTATCTTCGACTTTATTCTTATAAACACCGAGCTTTGCTCCGGCACAGCGGTCCACATACGTCTCCTCCGGTCCCATGCCGTACCAGGTAACGTTGTCATAATCGGCATCCAGTTTGAACATCACGCCGAATTCCGGCATATCGCCGAGCTCTTTCACCGGATCATACGTCAGCGTCGTCTGAATGCTTCCATCGCCGAAGACACGGTAGGTCAGACGGCACTCGCTCGCCGGTGTGGTCGGCATTACATAGCGGTAGCTGACTTCTGCGCAGTCCTCGTGTACTTCGATTTCCGGCGCATACAGTCCCGGATAATGGCTGCCGTTCGGATATTTGTGGGACAGATACATTGAAGCAATCTTCCACTGGCTGTAACGCATCGGCATCAGGCTTCCGCAGTCATTGTCGATCGGCGCACGCCAGAAGTTCGGTTTCGGAATCATTTTGATCATCTCAACGCCGCCGTAACGGTACGATACGAGTCCGCCGTTCAGATCGGAGAACATCACATCGAAATTTTCGCCGCGCACACCAAAATCATGGTTGGAACGGATCACTTCAAATTTCGCCGGTTTTTCTGCTTTCGCCGGTGCTTCCACTTCATAAACACCCTGTCCGAATGCAACTTCATGGCCGCGCTTGCCCCATATGGTATCTTCTTTCAGGCGGAAGGAAACGGTCACCGCATACTCGCCCGGAAGGGTCTGTACGGCAATCGGAAGCTCCACTGTTTTTTCGGAAAGCGGCTCCACGGAAATTTCCATCGGCACTTCTTTCAGTTTCTTTCCTTCTTTTTCGAGAATTACCACGCAGTCAAACGCATCGGTATTCACAAACAGGTTCTTATTTTTTACAACTGCTTTGTCTTTCTGTACATCCACAGCAATGTTCTGATAGCAGAATTTTACTTCCTGCATCTTCGGGGAAGCATCGCGCTCGCCGCCGTATACAATACCATTTCCGCTGAAATTGTAATCGCATGGATGATCATCAAAGTCTCCGCCGTACGCCTGGAACTCTTTTCCGTAGCGGTCTTTTTTGTAGATTGACTGGTCGATATAATCCCAGATAAAGCCGCCCTGGAACAGCGGTTCTTCCTCGGCAAGATCCATATATTTCTTCATGGCGCCGCAGGAATTTCCCATCGCATGTGCATACTCACAGCAGACATACGGTTTTCTTCTGTCTTTCGACAAGAATTCACGGATTTCATTGACGGTGGTGTACATCCGGCTTTCCATATCGCTGGTGTCGTTGTATCTGCGGTCGTCATTAACTCCTTCATAATGAACGAGACGGGTCGGGTCCATTTTCCGGTATAACTGGGACATTTCAAAAATAACTTTTCCGCCAAACGATTCATTTCCGCAGGACCAGATCAGAATCGCCGGATGGTTTTTGTCTCTCTGATACATCGAATTGACACGGTCGAGCATACAGTCCATCCACTCCGGGCGGTCGCATGGTACAACACCGGAGAAATCTCCGCTTCGTACCGCATCCGTATCTCTCGTTCCATGGGACTCCATGTTGCACTCCGCGATCATGTAAAGACCGTATTCATCGCACAGATCATAAATGCCGACCGCATCCGGGTAATGGCAGGTACGGATTGCATTGATGTTGTTCTGTTTCATCGTCGTCAGGTCTTTGATCAGCTCTTCTCTCGAAACGACACGGCCGGATACGGAGCTGAACTCGTGGCGGTTGACGCCTTTAAAGACAACCCGCTTTCCATTCAGCATCATGATGTGGTCTTTCATCTCAAAGCGGCGGAATCCGACTCTCTGCGGAATCAGTTCCTGCACCGTTCCATCCTCTGCGGTGACTTCCAGCAGAAGATCATACAGCACCGGTGTCTCTGCGGACCACAGTTCCGGGTGATCGACTTTCAGAACAAACTGTGTTTCCCCATCCAGCACACCTTCGGTGCTCTGCAGTGCCGTTCCGTCTTTTAACAGGGTAATTTTTACCTTTCCTGTTCCGATCGTTTTCGTATCAATGACCAGATCTGCCTTCGTAAACGTATCATCCAGCAGCGTCTGTACTTTCAGATCCGAAACGTGAACCTCCGGAATCGTGTACAGATACACATCACGGTAAATACCGGAGAAACGGAAGAAATCCTGATCCTCGCACCAGCTTCCGCTCGTCCATTTGAAAACCTGCGCAGCCAGTTTATTTTCGCCCTCTTTCAGATACGGGGTCAGTTCAAACTCGGACGGAGTAAACGTATCCTCGCTGTAGCCAAGGAACGTTCCGTTCAGCCATACGGCAATACCGCTCTCTGCTCCCTGGAAGGAAACAAAAAGCCGTTTTCCTTTCATCTGCTCCGGCACTTCAAAATATTTCACATAGGAAGCCGTCGGATTGAACCGCTCCGGAATCTCGCCCGGCTGGATCTCTTCTCTTCCTTCCCATGGGTACTGCACATTGGCATACTGCGGTGCGTCATATCCCTCCATCTGGATATGTGCCGGCACGCGGATATCGTCCCATTTTGTGCAGTCATACTCCGGTGTCTCGAATCCCGGAATCGTGCTCTCGTAGTTCTTTGCGTAATGGAATTTCCACAGTCCGTTCAGACTGTGACGGAAGTTTTCCACATGCTGCTCCATTTCTTCCACCGATCCATAATATCTGTGATCGGAATGCGCCGCCACCCGGTTTTCTCCATAGTACGTCGGGTCCTTCACTTTTTCATACTGAAATACACCCATTTTTATTTTCCTCCTTCTGGAATTTTGTTCTTTTTGATCTTTTGAAAAAAAGGTGGATATTCATCCAAATATCCACCTTTTCTGTTCGATTCTTTTTCTTATTTTACGGCACCTGTGATACCTTCTGTGAAGCTCTTCTGGAAGCAGAAGAAAATAATTGCTGTCGGGATCGTACAGATAAATACGCCGAGCATCAGCACACCATAATCTACAGTGTAGCCGCCGAGCAGGTTCGCTACCAGCATCGGCATGGTGATGGATTCATTGTTCTGTAAGATAACCTTCGGCCACAGGTAGTTGTTCCATGCGTTCATAAAGGTGATGATTGTTGCTGCCGCATACGTCGATTTCATGGTCGGCATATACATACGAAAGAAAATTCCTGTCTCGCTTAAGCCATCGAGTCTTGCCGCTTCGATGATATCGTGCGGGAAGGAACGGGAAGCCTGGCGGAACATCATGATCATGAACGGTGTTGAAATCGAAGGAAGCATGAAAGCTGCCATCGTGTTGACCATCTTTAGCTGGGAAAACATACGGAACATTGGGATCATGATGGCTGCGAACGGAATCATCATCGCAGTCAGAAGTACGGTAAATACCGCATCTTTTGCTTTATCATGATAGATCTCAAATCCATAACCGGCGATCGAGCAGACCAGAAGACAGAGAATGGTCAGCACCGTCGCATTCCGGAAGGAGTTGCACAGTGCAAGGCGCAGGTTCTGCTGCGCAATCAGCGCTTTAAAGTTGTCAATCAGATACGTACCCGGAATCAGTTTTCCGGCAATGACATCAATACTTCTGTTTGTAGACGCGCAGAACATATAGTACAGCGGAAAAACAGAAAGGATCGACGCTACCGTTAAAACCAGATACATGAAAAATTTCTTTGCTTTTCCCATTATCGCTCGTCACCTACTTTCATCTGAAGCAGTGCCAGAATGGCTACCATGATCAGGATCAGGATGGACATTGCTGCCGCATAGCCAAAGTTCGGGCTCTGTACAAAGGACATATTGTAAATATAATGAGACATGGTCATGGTTGATTTTCCAGGACCTCCGTTTGTCAGGTTCAGGGACTCATCGAACAGCTGCAGAGTACCGTTGGTAGAAGTAATTGTGGTCAGCAGAATCATCGGTTTTAACAGTGGAACGGTGATCTTGAAGAAAGTCTGCAGCGGGCTTGCGCCGTCGATTTTGGCTGCTTCGTAGATCGAATATTCAATGTTCTGCATACCGGAGAGATAGAAGACCATGTTGTATCCGGTCCATCTCCAGATCAGGGCGATGATGATAACCGCACGGGCTGTCCACGCATTGGAGAACCACATGATCGGGTTCATGCCGAGGCCGCGGAGAACGGTGTTGATAAAACCGTCATTTGCAAACAGGGAACGGAAGATCATCGCGTAAGATACGAGAGATGTTGCGCACGGCAGGAAAATGCAGGTACGGAACAGTCCCTTAAAACGCAGATCTTTGTTGTTCAGCATGGAAGCAAACATCAGGCCGAGGATCAGCATGATCGGCACCTGAATAATCAGATAAAAGAAGGTGTTGCTTAAGGTCTGTTTAAAGGTCGGGTCTTTTAAAATACGGGCATAGTTTGCAAATCCGTTGAATTTTAGGTTGATGCCCATACCTGTCTGTAAAGACAGGATGAATGCCTGAATCATCGGATAAAAGCTCATCCATGCGATCAGGATCGTTGCCGGCATCAGGAAAGCCCAGCCGGTAAGATTCTGTTTTCTTTCCAAGTTCATTCCTTTTTTCTTCTGACTGCTCATGGAATCTTCCTTTCTTTTTTTACCTGGCGTGTGTTTGAAAAAATCTTTTTGCAGACAACATTTCATGTTCTCCTGCAGAAATCATTTTTCAAACACACACCGCATAGATACAGAACGGGCCTGCTTCTGTCTGTCCAGGAAGCAGACCCGTTTCTTATCGTCCTACTTTTTTATGTATTGCAGGATATCAGCCACCCATGTTGAACTCTACAGTTTCCTGTGCGGTCTGAAGTTCGCTGTCCATATCTGCTCCTGTCTGGATGATATTGGAAAGTGCGGTTCCGACAGCATCACGTGCATCGTAGTAGAATGCTCCAGTGATGTTGGATGGAGTCTTGGTTGCGAAATCAACGATCTTTGCGTAAACCGGGTCATCGCTGAAGAATGCAACTGGCTGTGCATATGCTTCGGAATCTCCTGCCGGTGCCCAGGTTGCCAGAGCGCCTTTTGCGATGATATCATCGTAAAGAGCTGTGCTGCCTGCGAAGGTAGATTTCATAAAGTCAATGGCAAGATCCTGTTTTTTGCAGTTGGAAGAAATTGCCCAGGAAGAACCACCGTTGTTGGAGTAGTTGGTTGCTCCGTCAACGCCGTCCAGTTTCGGCATATTGGTGATTGCCCATTTGCCGGACTGATCTTCATTTGCTGTGATGGAAGCCATGATCCAGCATCCGTTGATAACGCCTGCTGTAGTTCCGTTGTTGATGGATGCGATGTACTGATCCCAGTCAGTAACCTCTACAAGAGTGCCATCTTTTACCATCTGGCTGTAAATCTCAAGGATTGGTTTCAGTGCTTTGTTGTCTACGATGTTGACAGATCCATCTTCGTTGAAAAGGGACTCACCGCAGGACTGCAGCATTTCCATAACAAGGTCCGGAGATCCGGCCTGAGATGTCAGGATCGGCTGGCCTGTTTTCTCTTTGACAACTTTTGCTTTCTCCATAAAGTCATTCCAGGTGATATCTGTGAAATCATCTACGGTGAAGCCTGCCTGCTCCAGCATATCAGTACGCAGGCACTCGATAACGGCACCATTGTCGAACGGAATTCCGTAGTTCTTCCCATCCAGAGTAGAGTAAGCAACTTTTGCGGATGAGAATTCGCTGAAATCAATTCCGGAATCGGTCAGATCGGTGAAGATGTCCGGATAGTTGGTTGCATATTTCTGGAAGGAGTTATCCTGCATCAGGAAGATATCCGGCAGAGTGCTTAAGTCTCCTGCGGAAACTGCTGTGGTCAGACGGGTTTCAATGTCGTCGGACTGTACTTCGCTGACTTCTACTTTGAATCCTTCGTGATCCTGTGCATAAATTTCAGCTGCTTTCTTGATCGCGTAAACGTTGAAGTTCGGGTCCCAGGTCCATACGGTTAAGGTGTTGTCATCATCAGAGCTGCCCTCTACTACGTCGCTGCTCTCTGATTTTGCAGTGGTTTCACTTGCTGCTGATGCATCGTTTCCGCCGTTGCTGGAACTTGTTGTAGTTCCTCCGCTGGAACCACATGCAGCCAGTCCAAATACCATTGCTGATGCCATTACGATTGATACAATTTTTCTTTTCATATTGCACATCCTCCTTAAGATGTTATTTTACAACCGGAACCTCCGCACTTTTTACAGCGCAGAAATTTTTTGGTTGTTTTGTACATTTTTTATGTTTTTATTCCCTCAACATGTACAAAGTATAACATATTTTCCCGTCGTTTGTGCGCATTTTTAACTCTATACTATGCATTTTCAACCATTTATATGCATTTTGACGGACATCACCATCCTTCCTGTGTTTTTATATCAAAATTCAACAATTTTCGTTCATAATGTTCCGGTGCACTTCGCCACTGCTGTGGAGATACACCAAGAATCCGGCGGAAATTACGGTTAAATGTAGAAATTGTTGTGAATCCGCTTCGCATTGCAATCTCATTTACAGAAATATTTGTTTTCCGCAGTTCCTTACATGCCGCCCGGATCCGGACCCAGTTAATGTACTCAACCGGCGTCATCCGCATGGATTCCTGAAAAATACGGCGCAGATGTGTTTCGCTGATATGACATACCTCTGCCAGCTCCTCAATTCGAAGAATCTCTTTATAATTTTCTCCAATATAATCCAGCGCAGGCAGAATCAGAGCGATACTGGCATCATCTACAATAGAATTCTTTTCCTGCTCCTCGTCCCTTTCATTCCATCTGGCAATCTGCATCAGAAGCGCTCTGGTCAGTCCTTTCACTTCCTCGAGATAAAATTCCCGTTTTTCACCCATGCATTTAATGATCAGTTTGATCATCTCCGCGACCTCCGGCCTTTCCTCATTTTTCACAAAATGGGCCTTCTGGTTAATACGCGCAATCAGCTTTTGTGCCATGCGCATATTGCCCTTATACAGCTCTGTAATAAATCCTTCCACATCCACAAACACCCATGCCCAGGAACATACACTGTTTTCTTTTGAGTTTGTTGTATGCGGAAAGTTTTTCGGCACCACCGTAAACATACCGCCATGATACGGCAGTTCCTCATCTTCCAAAACAATCGTTCCCTCACCGTAATAGCAGAAACCGATCTCCATCAGGTTATGAAAATGCAGATAATCAATCTGGTACCCATAATTCTGCAACCATTTTTCTCCCTGCAGCACCAGCACCGGGCATTTTTCCGGCACTTCGTAATAGCGGTATTCCATTCTGGGCTTTTTCTTTCTGCTCATATCCGTACCTGCTTATTCTACTTTTTTCTGAATCATCGCCAGAAACACGAGCGGTTCTTCCCCTGCGCAGGAAACCGCATGGCCGCTGCCGTCCTCGCAGAACGTCGTCATGCCCGCCTGCACCGGGTAGGTTTTGTCGTTATCCTGATACATACCCGCACCGGACAGGATGTGATACGCTTCTGTCTCCCCATGATGCTCATGATACGGAAGCTCATCACCCGGTAAAATCGTTACTTTTGCAAAGAGTGTCACCTTTCCGGAAAGGCGTTCGCCCTCCAGCAATTTTTCTGTTGTGTGTCTGTCTGCCATTGTTCATGTCCTCGTTTTCGTAATCTTTTTTTGTTTTCCCTGTCTCCATCCTACACCAAATAGCGTAAGATTCGATCTTCTCTGTGTTTTTATTATATTCTCTGCTTCACCGGAAGACAATGAGATTCACCAAAAACGAGCAACTTTTTTCCGTCAGCCTACAATCTTTCCTCTGTCAATCTCCACCGTCGTATCGCACAGTGCTGCAATGTCTTCCCGGTTGTGGCTGGCAAGAAGAATGGTTTTTCCTTCGTCTTTCAGTTTCAAAAACAGCTGCCGCATCTCCTGCACGCCCTGGTTGTCGAGACCGTTCATCGGTTCATCCAGAATCAGAAGGGAAGGTTCCTCCATAATCGCCTGTGCAATACCGAGACGCTGGCGCATGCCGAGCGAATACTTGCCGACATGCTTTTTCGCTTCCGGATCCAGTCCGACTTTTCGGATGGCCGCATCGATCTCCTTTTTTCCGATCTTCCTGCGGATGCCGGCGAGAAACTGCAGATTCTGTCTGGCACTGTAGCCCGGAAGAAAGCCCGGTGTCTCGATGATGGCGCCAATACTCTCCGGCGCTTCGATCTCTTTCCCAATCTGTTTTCCATCCACAAAAACCGCTCCATCGTCCACCCGGAGAAATCCGCAGATGCATTTGAACAGTACCGTCTTCCCACTTCCGTTTCTTCCGATCATTCCGTGAATTTTTCCTTTTTCGAAGCTCAGGCTGATCCCGTCCAACGCCGCGTAGCTGCCAAACTTTTTTGTCACGTTTTCTATTCTTATCTTTTCTTCCATTCTTTCAGATTTCCTCCACAAAGTTCAGATCCTTTTTCCGGATCCCGAGATACGAAAGGATCGTGCATGCGCCGATGACAATCGCAAAGACACTGTAAACATATGCCATCGACGGCCCGTTTCCATATCCCTGCCACTTGTAGCTCGCAATATTCATCCAAAGCGGCGGCGCGCAGTAATAGCCGATTGTGATGCTGGAAAATTTGCTGAGCAGAAGCGCAGTGAGTGCGATGCCGCAGTTGATGACGATTCCAAATCCCCTGTGTACCAGAAAATTTCCGGCATAACTCACAACGCCTGTCATAACCGACAGGCACCAGATCGCAAGCATTGTGAGTCCCATTGCCTCCTGCGGCGAAAATCTCGAAAGGATCAGATAATCCAACGGTTCCTGGTCAAAGGTATATGCCGCATTCGTCTGAGCCAGCGTACTGATCACCTTCCCCCATCCGGTTTCCCACCCTACATTCGGAAACACAAGCAGTACCGGAATCATACTTAAGCATATGGTGTAAAAAAAGGAAACAACCACAATGTACAGCATGTTTCCCCAAAACCAGCTTTTCCGCCCGGCCCGCAAAATCTGCCACCCGCTGTTCGGTTCCAGAAACGGAGCATCACAGAAAAGCAGCAGAGCCCCAAGAACAATGATAATCTGGTCTCCATTATATCTGGTCATAAACGGCAGCATCCAAAAAGTCACATCAACTCCGGTCTGCTCGCAGAAGCCTCGAATACCCACCGTCATTACATGAAAAAGGATCGCAATCCACAACAGCGCAACATAAAACCGTGGTGTTGTGAATGTTTTCCGCAAACGTATCTGACATACCCGAAGGCTCATCCGTATTCTATCCATTCTGCGCCCTCCTCTTTACCACTCGCACGAAAATTACACCTTCCATTCCTGTCAGAATAAGGAAATAACCAGCTATCACAAAAAAATCCTTAAAATTCCGGATACTTCCCCCATGGAGCTGGTACCATCTCATCTGGCCCGGCAGCTGCAGCGCTTCTGCTACAAGCTGGCTTGCATAATAAAAAAGAGCCGGTGTGCTGACCAGCACAAACAGATTTTTTATTTTTCCCGATATCATAAGCGCAAAAACTGCCATAAATGCATACTTGACAGCCTCAACTCCAAATCTTGCGGCAAGGTAAAACGGCAGAACGAGTCCATTTCCATAGCTTAAACTGCCTGTTAATGTTTCAAGCTCTTCTTTTTTTATCCACGGTATTTTTAATGCCAAAACGCCATAAACAACTGCCATTCCCAGAAAAATACTGATCACAGAACCGAAAAAGGCAACCACCAGATGCGACCAGCAATATGCTGTTCTCCCTATGCGTGTCTCAATGCATCTAAGATAGCCATTTCTGCTGTCTTCCCAATAGCTCAGCGCAAACGGCAGCACAGCCAGCACAGAAAACACTTCAAAAAATGCCCCCACACCATGACTGCTGACAACCAGGTAATATACCGATGCATTCCACCGGCTCTGCATTGCTTCCTGACTGATGTTTAACACGGTAACCAGCATCGCACCTGCGATGGCAAAATAAAATTTTCCTGATAAAAACATTCTTTTAAAATCCATTTTTATCATTCGAAAAAAATTCATGAAAGATCACCTTCTTGTCCTTCCGCAACAATCTCTTATCCTCTTCGTCTTTTAAAAAGATGTGACCCGCTTAGCCCGGAGTCACATCTTCCGCAAAACAATTTATTCTTTGAGTAACTCGTAAATCTCAGACAAACTCACCCTGCAATTTCCCGTCCATCCAGTGCATTGATGTAAACATACTGTTCGATCTCATCTTCTATAAATCGAAACTGCCACGCAGGAATCATATCACACATCCAATGCCCTGTTTCATTTCTTCCCGTTGTCATCGGGTAATAAATCAGTTTCATCTGATTCAGCGTAATCGGCTCTGCAATTGCCAAATCATACTTATTTCTCAGCGTTTCCAAAATAATATCTTTTTCCGCAAGAGATACCGGTTCCTTTTCCCGAATAGCATAGTGATTAACTGCTTGAAGATATTGAATTCCGCCCTCCGTTATAACAGCCTGTATTTTAGATGACGGAATATAAAGATCATCCTGCCGGTTAATTTCATTGCATAATACAGGAACCCCATTCAGATAACCCTGAAAAAACAACAGGAAACAATCATCTGCTTTTGACCACTCATATTTCTGAATCTTCTGAGGCTTTAGCAATTCTCCATTCTCGATTGCCTGTTCCATTAATTCCTGCTGTTTTTCCATCTGTTCATACGAAAAACTGTATTTACTGGTCAATTCAACTTTTTCCCAGTCTCCAATCCATCTAACAAACTCTTTTCCTTCCTCTATCAGCTTTTCTTCGTCTTCCAATGAAATTTCCTGCTCATTGTCTCTGACCAAAATCCCTTCACCATAGGCTGATGTAATATATTCAACAGGCAAATTATAATAAACTTTTTTTCCTTCTTCCGTTTCCACTCCTAATATATTGCTGACAGACACCGTTCCATTTTGATTTTTTAATTGTTCGCCAAGTATTCCCTCATACGAATAACAAACGTCCGGCTCTCCTGTGTCTCCTTTTCTTGTTTCCAATCCACTTTCCGGAATTTTCCCAAGTATTTTATTGAACACACTTTCTCCTTGAAATCCATCCACTTCTATCACACATTTTTCAAACTCATTCCATTTTTTGTCCGGCATGTCAACAATCGCATCAATTTTGGCCTGACTGCCAAGCTGAAAACGGATGTGCTCACCATTGCTTAATTCCTGATCATTTTCAGGTGTCACATTTGTTTCCGTTTCATCATTGCTGATAGAACTATTCCGTTCTTCTCCATTTTCCTGTTTTTCTACCTGCTGCAAATTTTCTGACTCATTTCCCATATTCTGACAACCTGTAAAGAACAGTAATATTACCATAATTCCCAATACTTTCTTTCCCATATATCCCCTCTTTTCAAAATTTCGTTCTTTCTCTTCTGTTACTCGAAGCATAGCGAAATTTTTCTCCATCGTCAACGGATCTGGGATATCATGCTCTATCTGGGATAATCAGTACAGATAGCAAAAAATAAAACTTTGTTCTTTGAAATCCGCATTCTTTTTGCTTCCTTCATACAAATAAAGTCTTTTTTATTACGTTTTATCTTATTTTATCGGAAATACTGCCTCTGCGCAAAACAAATCTCCTGTCTCATAATACTTTAACGCGCCACCTACCTTTTGCATCGTCCGTTTTACACTTTTGTGCCCAATCCCGTGGCTGCTTGTATCTTTCTTCGTCGTATTCAAACTTGAATTTTCATTTAAAACAGATTTTTCTATTTTGTTTTGAATCTCCAACCGAAGATATCCCATTTTTTCCTCTACAAAAATTATAATTTCTTTCTTCTCTGTAACTTTCCGCTCTGCTTCAATCGCATTATCCATGAGATTTCCAAACACAGAGCAAAATTCCAAATCATCAATTCCTTCCATTTTGCTCAGAATCGTACACTTCACATCTACTTTTTCACTTCTCGCAAGAGTAATTTTTGTATTAATCATAGAATCCACATAACTGTTTCCTGTCTGAATTAGTGTCTGCACATCTTCAATTTTCTGATTAATTTTTTCCCATACCTTTACCATTTCCGACTGCGGCATGGTCTCCATTGCCTCTTGCAGAGGTAAAAGATAATTTTTCAAATCATGTTTAAATTCTCGTAATTCTTCATTACTTCTCTTAATAATTTCCATACTTTCCTTTGAATATTTCTCTTTTTCTTTCATCAGTTCATATTCTAGCTTTGTTTGATTATCCTTGCTCATTTGCTGTACTATAAAGTACATAATCAGGCACATCAGCCAGATACAGCATACGCACAGCAAAATCCATTTCTGTTCCTGCATCTGCACACTTGGCAGATCTCTTACTACCAAAATAATAGTATTTCCCGCAATAATTGAGAAAACAAGGTTGCATCCCATGACAATCCATTGCCAGCTTATCAGATTCTCTCGTTCAAACAAAAGACTATTTAGTAATTTACCAACAAAAAAATAAGAAATTTTTGATAATAGCATGATCGCAATTCTTACTGTATCCTGATCTTGAATAAACGATGCAACACTTTCTTGAAGGATAAAACTGCCGCCGAAAAGGATCGCTGTGTTTACCATCATCAATACTGCTCTCGCAACTACCGCTGCAGTAACCTTTCTCAGAACACTTCCCTGTGTACCCACCATCAAATAGACAAAAAGCCAAATCAATGTGATCCACATTTCCCACCTGTCATATAACGCAGGATACTTTTCCAACGCAGGAAAGATTAGCCCAAATAGCACTGCAATTCCCCACAAAATTTTACCTTTTTTCCCTTTGGGTTTCTGCTGCATAAAATCCATGCAGAATTCCAACAAAAGTATGTTTTCCCAAACAGAAATTGCAAGTTCAAAAACCTTCCAAAATGTTGCACTCATTCCATCACCACTCCCATAATTTTCATTCGAACCTGATTCAGATAATTTCTGCTGACAGGAATGCTTTTCCCGTTCAATAGCAGAAGTTCTTTTTCGCGCAACCGATATACATAGTTCATGTTAACCAAATATCCTTTATGTGTCCTTACAAATTTATGCGCTTCTAGTTTTTTCTCCGCTTCTGACATTTTCATTCTTACACGAATCGCCTCATCCCTCGTATCTTTTTCCCGATAGAAAAGCAGATAGTTCTTCTCGCTCTCCACAAACCAGATATCACGCAATGCAAGTTTTACACTCTGACGCCCTGTCTGCAGTTCTATTTGGGGAACTTTCTTTCCTGCCTTTTTCTGCAGTTCCAGCAACTGCGGCTCCAGTTCCTCATCCAGATGTGCCTTGCGGATAAAAAAGAATGGATGATACACCAATGACTGAAACACCAGATCATCCTTATTCGATACAAACACAATACAACATTCTCTGTTCCACTTTTTCAGATACGATGCAACCTCAAATCCATTCACTTCCGGCATATCGATATCAATAAAAAAAACAGAAATCTCATCAAGATTTTTGATTCCTTCCAGCATCTCCTTCGCAGATACGTAGCACTCCATTTTCACTGCAATCTTATGTTTCTGACATAAACCTCGAATTCTGATTTCCAGTTTATTTAAAAACACTTTATCATCATCACATAAAATTAAATTCATTATTTTCCCCCGTGCTTCTTATCGAAGATTCTACTTCTCAATAGCATACCAAATTTTTTCTTTTCTCTCAAGTAACCTGGGATAACATGAATGATCTGGGACAAACATCAGATCATTCTGCTCTGAGAGCTTTTTTGCCTGACGGGAAAATGTAACGAGATTTTCCCTCGAAAAAAAACAACACCTGAACCGTTTTGCCAACTCAGGTGTTGTTACAATAAATTTATATCGCCCGCAAAGGCTGTTACGCAACTATATCCTCAAACTGCGAATTGTAAAGGTTTGCATAGAACCCATTCTTCGCAAGCAGTTCTTCATGGTTGCCCTGCTCGATGATATCTCCGTCCTTCATGACAAGAATCAGATCCGCATCACGAATCGTGGACAGCCGATGGGCAATGACAAAGCTTGTTCTACCCTTCATCAGGTTATCCATTGCTTTCTGGATCTCGATCTCTGTTCTGGTATCAACGGATGAGGTCGCCTCATCGAGAATCAGGATCTTATTGTCTGCAAGAATTGCTCTTGCGATCGTCAGAAGCTGTTTCTGTCCCTGGGATACATTGCTTGCATCCTCATTCAGCTCCATCTGGTAGCCGCCCGGCAGGGTCTGAATGAAATGGTGTGCCCGCGCAGCCTTCGCCGCTGCAATAACCTCCTCATCCGTGGCATCGAGCCGGCCGTAGCGGATATTTTCCATGATACTGCCCTTGAACAGCCACGTATCCTGCAGCACCATACCAAAGGCATCGCGAAGCTCTCTGCGGTTGAAATCCCTGATATTGTGGTCATCCAGAAGAATGGCTCCGCTGTTTACATCATAATAACGCATCAGCAGCTTAACCATTGTCGTTTTTCCTGCTCCAGTCGGGCCGACAATGGCAATTTTCTGACCCGGTTTTACCTTCGCACAGAAATCATGGATGATGATCTGATCCGGATTGTATCCGAACTGTACATGGTCAAAGGTTACTGCTCCTGTTACCGTCTCAATGTCCGCCGGATTTTCCGTGGTCTGATCCTCTTCCTCTTCGTTCAGGAATTCAAAGACACGCTCGGATGCCGCCGACATCGACTGTACCATGTTGATAACCTGCGCAATCTGCTGGATCGGCTGGGTAAAGTTTTTCACATACTGGATAAATGCCTGGATATCACCGATCGTGATCACGTTTTTGATCGCCAGAAGTCCGCCGGTCAATGCCACGCAGGCGTAGCCTAAATTTCCGACAAACGTCATAATCGGCTGCATCATACCGGATAAAAACTGGGATTTCCATGCGGAATCGTAAAGAATATTGTTGGTTTTTTCAAACTCTTCGATCGTATCCTTCTCGCGGTTGAATGCCTTGATGACGAGATGGCCGCCGTAAACCTCCTCAACCTGACCGTTGATGTGGCCTAAGTATTCCTGCTGGGCACGGAAGAATTTCTGTGATTTCTTTGTCACGAGTCCGATGAGTCCCATTGAAATCGGCAGGATCACAAGCGCGATCAGCGTCATCAATGGGGAGATACTCAGCATCATGATCAGAACACCGATGAGCGTTGCCACCGAGGTGATGATCGTCGTGATACTCTGGTTCAGTCCCTGGCCAAGCGTATCGACATCGTTTGTGATGCGTGAGAGCACTTCACCGTATGTGCGGCTCTCAAAATATTTCATCGGCATACGGTTGATCTTTTCCGAAATCTCTTTTCGAAGCTGATAGCACACCTTCTGCGTCACGCCCGTCATGATCCATCCCTGGATGAAGCTGAACAGGGCGCTCATCAGATACAGGCCAAGTACAAACAGCAGAATCGTTCCGATTCTTGCAAAATCAATGCTTCCTGTGCCCCGGATCTTTTCCATCAGTCCCTCGGACAGTACGGTCGTAGCTTTTCCGAGAATCTTTGGTCCGGCAACGTTGAACACCGTTGAGCATGCGGCACAGATCATAACGATAAAAATCGCAATTTTATATTTTCCGATGTACTGGGCGAGCTGTTTGATCGATTTTTTCAGATCTTTCGGCTTCTCGCCCGGCTGCATGCCGCGGCCCATCCGTCCCATCGGTCCTCTTTTGCGCGGCTGCTGGTTCATTTCATTACTCATGGTCAGCCACCTCACTTTCCTTCAGTCCAAGCTCTTTCTCTGACAGCTGGGATTTCGCAATCTCCTGGTAAACCTCGCAGCTTCTCAGCAGTTCCTCATGCGTACCTTTTCCGACTACTTTTCCGTCATCGAGCACCAGAATCTGCTCCGCATGGAGAATCGTGCTGATCCGCTGTGCCACGATGATCACGGTGCTGTCTTTGACATTCTCCGCCAGTGCTTTTCGAAGCGCCGCATCCGTTTTCAGGTCAAGTGCAGAAAAACTGTCGTCGAAAATAAAGATTTTCGGGTCTTTTGCAATCGCACGCGCAATCGCCAGACGCTGTTTCTGTCCGCCGGATACGTTCGTTCCGCCCTGTGCAATCGCGGTTTCGTATTTGTCATCTTTTGCCTCGATAAACTCGGTTGCCTGCGCAATTGCGGCTGCCTTTTCGATCTCCGCATCCGTCGCATCGTCTTTTCCGAAGCGCAGGTTGGATGCGATCGTTCCCGAGAACAGCACACCTTTCTGCGGCACGAAACCGATCTCATCGCGCAGATCCTTCATCGTAATGTTTCGAATATCTTTTCCGTCGAGCGTAATCTTTCCGCCCGTCACATCATAGAGACGTGGGATCAGGTTGACCAGCGTCGATTTACCGCAGCCGGTGCTTCCGATGATCGCCGTCGTCTTGCCAGGCTCGGCAACGAAGTCGATGTCATGCAGCACATCCTCCTCGGCGCCCGGATAACGGAAGTTGACGTGATCGAAGCGGACAACTCCGTTGTGAACCTCCAGCTGCTCCGGATTTTTGACATCCTGAATGGAGGATTCTGTCTGAATGACTTCATCGATACGGCCGGCGGCAACAGCGGCACGCGGCAGCATGATTGACATCATTGTCAGCATCAGGAAAGACATGACGATCATCATGGCGTAGGTAATAAATGCAGTCATTGCACCGACCTGCATCGTGCCGGCATCGATTTTATGTGCACCGACCCATACGATTCCGACGGTCAGCACGTTCATAATCATCATCATACCAGGCATCATAAAGGTCATGACGCGGTTGGTGAACAGGGTTGTTTTGGTCAGTTCCTTATTCGCACCGTCGAAGCGCTCTTCCTCTTTGTCCTCTCTTCCGAACGCACGGATGACAGAGAGTCCGGTCAGGATTTCACGCGATACGAGGTTGATGTTGTCGACCAGTTTCTGCATCAGCTTGAATTTCGGCATCGCAAGGGAGACAAGCAGCATCACGTAGCCGAGAATGACGATGATCGCAAGAACAATGATCCATTCCATACCGGCTCCCGTTTTCATGACTTTCAGCACACCGCCGATGCCAAGGATCGGAGCGTAGGCAATCATTCGCAGCACCATGACGGAGACCATCTGGATCTGCTGGATATCGTTCGTGCTTCGGGTAATCAGCGATGCGGTGGAGAACTGATCCATCTCCGCATTGGAGAATCCGACAACCCGTTTGAATACTTTTTCGCGCAGATCGCGGCCGATTCCGGCGCCGACGCGGGAGGCAAACAGTCCGACGAGAACAGTTACCACACCCATCAGGAGTGCCATGCCGACCATCTTGAGGCCTGCGGTCAGAAGGTACGTTTTCTGAATCTGGTCTACATCGAGGCCCGCCGCTTTGTCTGCGGAAACTGCATACGCAATGCCCATCGATTTTACCAGGGAGCTTCCCATCGTATCAAGCGTTTTTTCCATGCTGTCGCGCATCGAGAGCACGGTGTCTTTATCCATCTGTCCGCTCTCGAGCATCGCTGCAAAGATTGGACGGACATCCACACAGGTGACTTTGACTTTGTTTCCATCGTCATCCTCTTTTTCCTGCTGGAAGCTCTTCAGCTCCACATGCATCATCTCGCCGATCTGCTCAATCGTCATGTTTTCAAACACCGACGCATCCTGACCGGTCTGCTGTGCCATGAGTTGTTTAAAGGTATCCTCCTCCATCGCACCCATCTGGTAATTCATCAGCAGTGCAACGGTCAGTGTATCGTCTGCTTCATCAAGTTCTTTTTCAGAAGCTTTGTTCCGTTCATAATAGCCGTCCTTTTTCGTATAGAGGCTTTCCCATAAATCCACCTCATCATCCGTCATGATAAACTCGGCCGTCTGAAATTCTTCCTCTGTGATTCGTTTCGGTGTAACGTGCTCAACACCGCTGTTCTGAATGCCCACATCGATGATATCAGATGTGTACGACGGGAGCGACAGGTCGCACCACGCCTGGACAAACAGAAGCACAAGAATCACGAGAATCGATTTCCAGTACGGGATCATGTTCTTGAAAATCTTACTCATTTTTTCCCCTTTCTGTCTTTTTTTGTGTACCAGCTTGCCGGCACACTAATTCTGTCGTTTTCGGGTGTCAATTTCTTTTTCTGCGATCTCATAGATACGATCCAGATAAGCAACCAGCTGATCTATATCCTCTTCCTTTAACTGTGACATCACAGAGCAGCCAAAGTCCTGCATTCTGTCCCGTACCTCTTCCCCCTTTTTCCAGCCCTTCTCTGTCAGACTGATATATGTATTCCTGCGGTCTTTTTTGTCAACGCTCCGCTCTACATATCCTTTTTCCTCCAATCCGCGCAGTGTGCGCGACACAGCCGGCGGAAGTGTTTTGGTCTTCGCCGCCAGCTCTGAGCTTGTAATTTTTCCGTTTTCTCCCATTTGCAAAATCGCACCCATAACGGAAAATTCGGAACTGCTGAGTCCCGGAATCAGGTCTGATACGTTCAGTTTTTTAAACTGGTGCACCGCACGAAACAGTTTTTCAAATGCATCTTTCATGTTTTCCCCCTCCTTTTGCCGCAAATGCTTAACAGTGTTATTTATTTACGCGTGTTAAATAATAACACCGGCAAATTTCTATGTCAAGAAATCTGCCGGTGTTTATGTTTTTTTTAGAATTTACGCCACTCAAATAGAATTTGACAAACGCTGCCATTTTGTTTAGATTAGAAGCAAATACGAAAGGACACCTTCATTCCCATGCCAGGTTTTATTTTACATCTTACCGCAGCCCAAATGCTGTTAAAGCACCTCCCGTCCCACCCGGATTTTCCATATCCGATTTCATCGGTAAATGATTTTCTGATCGGAAATCTTCTGCCGGATGCGACGCAGCAGAAAGAATCCTCCCATTTCCGCGATCCGCTTTACCGCGAAAAAATGATGGTATTCCCGGATCTTACACAGTTTACAGCGAAATACCGTTCACTTCTGCCAGATTCGAGCGCACTGGGATATTATTTTCATCTTTATATTGACCGGAAATTTTTTAAGGATTTCATTCCGCAGATTGTGGAATTTTATAATGCGGATGGGGAAATTACAGATATGAGAGATGAGATTGCAACGGTTTATATCAAAAAATCGCGGACATCCATTCCTTTTTCCAGATATCTCACGGAGGAGTATTATTACGGGGACTATACACGAATGAATACATATCTTGTCAACCGCTATTGCATCCCGCTCGATCTCAATCCTAACGTCACGAACCCTGGAATCACAGAAATTCAGTATGAGAACGTCCAACAGGTACTTGACCTCCTCCATCACTTCCTCTCCGTCCCGCCGGAAGCTGCGCAGGATCTGAAGGTCTTTCCGCTTGAAGAGCTGCTTGCGGCACTGGAGCAATATGTAGAAGAGTTTTTGGTTGTGCCGAATAAGTATATTCCATAATTCTCCATTTAAAAAGGAGCAGAACCCACACCAGATTCCGCTCCTTTTTCAGAATGTAATTTTTCCGTTTCCTCTTACACTACATCTTGAACAATCCATTCTCTGTCATCCGTATTCATTTGTTTTTTTCTTCGATATTCCGTTGGTGTCCTTCCATAATATTTCTTAAATGTCTTGCAAAAATAATCCATATTTTCAAATCCCGTCTCGCCGGAAATTACAGTTATCTTTTTCTCCGTCGTGGCCAGAAGCTTTGCAGCCTCCTGCAGACGATACTTCACCAGATAATGCACCGGCGTATCGTGAAGATATCTTCGGAAAAGATTCAATGCCGTACTCTTGCTCACCATAGCCTGCCCGGCAATATCCTCCAAGGTAAGATTCTGTCGGAAATTTTGATGAATATATTGCATCATCAGCTGTGTTCTTCCCTGTGAGGATGCCGTATTTTCTCTTTTTTTCTGCAGCACTTCCGAATCCATGTGCAAATAAAGCAAGTGCCACAATTCCTGCGTCAGAAATAAAGTAACCAGTTCCCGGTCTTTGTCTGATTCCTGCGCTTTGAGAATTTTCTGCATGAGCTCCAGTGCTTCTGCCTGCCATTTTATTTCCCTGCAAAAGACAATGCAGTCCACCTTACACGCCTGTATCGGTGCAATGTATTTTTTGTAAATCAGGCTGTCTGCCGGAGCGAGAAATGTCGGTTTCAGAACGAAATTTGGCACAATCGCATGGCCTTCAGAAAAATAGCGATGCAAAATCTTTGAGTTAATAAAAATGCCCGTTCCCTGTCCCAGTGAAAACTGCTTTTCGCCAACCCAGAAGGTTGCTGTTCCCTCCTGTACAAAAACAAACTCAAACTCCACATGCCAGTGCCATTCTACACAATGAAAATCAAACAACGCAAGATCGTCGTAATACAATTGAAACGGATACTCACTGTTTCCATGCTGTATCGTTTCCATCATGCTTTCATCCGTTTGGATCTTGTTATAAAATGTATTAAATTCCATCTTTCCCCGCCTCCGTTTTTCAGGCACGCCCCTCTCTATTTTACGATATTATACAATAAACAGACGATATATTCCAGTGAAAGCGACACTATTTTACGTTATTATACAAAAAGAATCGTTGTCGCTCCATGGAACACGGTGAACGGCAACGAAACGAACACTACGGCCGCAGCAGTTCTGCCATTTTAAAAAACGGAGTATATCACTATGAAAAAGAACTACCACAAAACCTTAATTGCCTGTTATCTTGGATTTATCACGCAGGCAATTTCTGCAAATTTTGCACCTTTACTATTTCTTACCTTTCACAGAACTTACCATATTTCTCTTGGAAAAATTGCGTTTATCTCGACAATATTCTTTTTCACACAACTTCTTGTCGATTTGTTCTGTGCCAGATATGTCGATAAAATCGGTTATCGCAGGTGTGTCGTTGCTTCTGAGATTCTTTCCGCATGCGGCCTGATTGGACTTGCCTTTCTGCCCAATATTCTGCCAAATGCCTATGCAGGAATTTTGCTCAGTGCCATGATCTATGCCGCCGGAAGCGGACTGATTGAGGTTCTTGTCAGCCCAATCGTAGAAGCTTGTCCGTTTGACAATAAGGACAGCGTTATGAGTCTGCTTCATTCCTTTTACTGCTGGGGGTCTGTAGGCGTCATCTTACTCTCCACTGCTTTTTTGGCAGTTTTTGGTATGGAACGCTGGCCGATCCTCGCATGTATCTGGGCTGTACTTCCACTGTACAATACGTTTAATTTTCTTTCCTGCCCGATTGAATCACTGACCGGAAGCGAAGAAGGACTTACCATTCGTCAGCTGTGCCGTCTTCCCATTTTCTGGATTTCCCTTGTTCTTATGGTCTGCGCCGGAGCAAGCGAGATTTCGATGGCGCAATGGGCTTCCGCTTATGCCGAGTCTGCATTAGGTCTCTCAAAAAGCATTGGAGACATTGCAGGACCGTGCCTGTTTGCTGTGATGATGGGCATCAGCAGAACCTTCTATGGTAAATACGGGGAAAAAATTGACTTAACAAAATTTATGATCGCATCCGGTACACTTTGCCTGATCTGTTATCTGGCTGCAGCTCTCGCACCATATCCTCTTTTAAATCTTATAGGCTGCGTTGTGTGTGGTTTCTCCGTAGGAATTATGTGGCCGGGAACCATCAGTATTTCATCCTCTAAAATTCCACTCGGCGGAACTGCACTGTTCGCACTTCTCGCCATGGCCGGAGATATGGGTGGTTCCATTGGCCCATTTGTTATTGGATTTGTCACACAAAACACCGGCGACGATCTGAAGGCAGGTATGCTGGCCGGCTGCATTTTCCCTGCTGTACTGATTTTGTCTGTTTTTCTGCTCCGACAAAGGAACGCAGAGCAAAAATAAGCACAAAAGAGATACTGTAACGTGTCTCAGACACAGGAGCCGGACAGTCCGACTCCTTTTTTTCATGTCTCTGCAATATTTCTCACAACTCCCGAAAACAGAATCGATCCGTCCTGCCCCGTGACAAGAAACAGGAATGGACGATCCAGTACGAAGTCGATTTCGTCGTCCGGTATTTCTGCTGCGGTTTCTGAAATGCCGAGTTCTGTATACGCTGCTCCGGTTACTCCGTTTTCGTCGATTTCAAGCGTGGCGGCATGATCTGCTTTGCTCAGGTATAAATTCTCTTTGTCCCCTGTTAATGGACTGAAATCTGCCAGATCCGTATCCAGCGCATCCGTTACACCTAGTGCGCGCACCGTTTCGATCAGGTCTGTTTTTTCCGATACTTTAAATTTAGGAACAGACAGGTTCACCATAGGGGAATACCAGTTATCACTGCTTTCATCCCGCCGTATAACCTTCATCAGATCCGGCGATGATACCAGTTCATTGACATCGGTATTTTCATCCGGAAGCAGGAAATACATGGAGCCGCTGTCCTGAAGGCTAAGGCTGGCTGCACGGAAATGTTCGCCCTGGTAGACATCCATCCATTCCGTTTTTTTCATCATGTCCACAGTGGTATCTCCCGCAGCTCCGTGGAAGGTTTCCTTCTCTGTATCTACTTCCCAGAAATTTTCCCTCCACATCGCCTTATAATAGATGGTTGATACCAGTTCAAATACCGTTTCCGGGGCGATCGCCATGTCTTTCGTATATTCCTTCAAAAGTCCGCCGGTATTATCATCCGTCCACGTCCGCAATGCCTGATTCATCTCTTCCGATCCAGGCATTCCTCTGAATGTCGATGCATAGTACTGTTCCGCCAGCCGCTGCAGCGTTGTGTCATTGTATGTTTCCTCACCATCCAGCCACAGCGAATTTGCCAGCACACTTTTCAGCGCAGGCGTATCTGCATAATTACTTTCCCAGAGCGAAGAAACATTTTCCCGCAACGTATCCATATCCTGAGCACCAAGCATGTCGAGAATCTGTTGCCGTGTATTTCCATCTGAAGTTTCTGCCAGCATCGCAAACGCAATATACAGATTGATCGGCGAGCAGACGGTATTTTCATTATCGGAAACCAGCATCTGTTCCATCAGTTTCTGATAATACGCATCCATTCCCGACTGCAGTTCCGCTGATTTTGTCGTCAGTTCCCTGTAGGAATTCCACCAGTCCCAGTGCGCATCACTTTCCATAAATTCCTGTGCATCCATCGTCTGCGCCACAGATGCCGGATAAGCTGCCATAACCGTCTTTAGCCCCGACGGGTAACGGACTGCCGAACTCTCCTGTCCATTTCTCCATGTCGTAACCCCCAGCACAGCTCCGCCGATGATCACCGCGCAGGCTGCCGCGGCCGTCCATTTTTTCCATGCAGCCCCTTGGGAACGCTGATAGTCCCGCGCCTTTTTCACCATAGCAGGATCCAGGTCACTCAGTGTTTCAAACAGTTCTTCTTTCTTCATACTTCGAACCCCCTTTCCGTCAAGTGTGTGTGCAGTTTCCCACGGATCCGGTTCAGCGTAACTGAAACATAGTTTTCGCTTCTGCCCAGACGCCCCGCGATTTCGCCGATACTGTCCACATACCAGTACCGCAGGACAAACATGCATCGTTTCTCCTCCGGCAGCTTCTGCAGAAACTGATTGATTTCCGCTACCAGTTCTTTCATCTCCCACTGCCGCTCAATATTATCTTTCCCCGAAACGCATTCTTCCAACTCGTCCAACACCGCATCAACCTGACTTCCTCCGCGTTTTCCGCGATGCATTTTTCTATACAGATCAAAAGAAAGATTTCTTGTTATCTTTCCAAGAAATGTCGATAACAGAGACGGCCGGTGCGGCGGCATGGCGTTCCACGCGTGAAGCCAGGTGTCATTGACGCATTCTTCTGCATCCGCCGGATTCTTCAGAATATTCTGTGCAATAGATGTACAGTATGCACCATATTTCATCGAGGATTCGCTGATCGCGGCTTCATCTCTGTCCCAATACAGCAGGACAATTCTTTCATCTTCCATATGGAACTTCCCCCTTTCATCTATCATCACGCTGTTCTGCAGAAAATCTTACACTTTTCGAAAAAAAATTCAGGTTCGAAAAAGGGCGCAGCCGAAGCCACGCCCTTCTATTCTTTTTTATTTTCTTTATGCCAGAATCGGTTTTAAAGCCTCTGCGAGTTTTTCTTTCTCTGCTTCTGCCTCTGCCAGATCCTTACCAAGTGTTGTGTAGTATACTTTGATCTTCGGCTCTGTTCCGGACGGGCGGACGATGACGGTTTCACCGTTTGCCAGTTTGTAGATCAGAACGTTTGCGGATGGGAGTCCGGTCTCTTCTGGTTTCTCGTAATCGGTTACTTTGACAACAGCGGAACCTGCGATCTCGGTCAGCGGCTCTTTTCTGAGGCCATCCATGATGCCTGCCATCTTGTCCATGCCGCTCAGACCCGGGAATTCAAAGCTGTCTACTTTGTTCAGGTAGCGGCCGTACTCAGCATAGATCTCTTCCAGTCTCTGTTTCAGAGAGCTTCCGATGCTTCTGTAGTAAGCTGCCATCTCGCAGATCAGCATGGAGCCGATGACTGCGTCTTTATCTCTTACATACGGGCCAGCCAGGTATCCGTAGCTCTCCTCGAATCCGAAGATGAAGCGGTCTACTTCGCCGTCTGCCTCCAGGTTTGCAATCTGATCGCCGATCCATTTGAATCCGGTCAGAACGCTGCGGAGTTCCACGCCGTAGTGCTCTGCAACAGCATCTGCCAGCGGTGTGGATACGATGGATTTGACAGCAACCGGTTTCTCCGGCATGGTACCTTTCTCGATGCGGCCTGCGCAGATGTAGTCGAGAAGCAGAACGCCGACTTCGTTTCCGGTTACCAGCTCATAACTTCCATCCGGGCATTTCATGGCGATACCAACACGGTCTGCATCCGGGTCGGTTGCCAGCATCAGATCTGCGCCGGTCTCTTTTGCAAGATCCAGGCCTTTTTCCAGTGCTGCAAAGATTTCCGGGTTCGGATAGCTGCAGGTGGTGAAGTATCCGTTCGGGTACTCCTGCTCCGGAACGATCGTGATATCGGTGATGCCGATGTCTTTTAATACACGGGTAACCGGTACAAGACCAGATCCGTTCAGCGGGCTGTAAACGAGTTTCAGTCCAGCGGTCTTGCAGAGACCTGGACGAACCTGACGGGATTCGATGGCTTCGTACAGTGCATTCTTGCAGTCATCGCCGACGAAACGGATCAGTCCCTCTTCTACTCCCTGTGCAAACGGCATATATTTTACGCCGGTCAGGATATCGGTTTTCTGAATCTCTGCGTATACGATTGCTGCAGCATCATCGGTCATCTGGCATCCGTCCGGGCCGTAGGCTTTGTAGCCGTTGTATTTTGCCGGGTTGTGGGATGCAGTTACCATGATACCTGCGTTGCAGTTGTAATAACGGGTTGCAAAGGAAAGTGCCGGTACCGGCATCAGTGCGTCGTAAATTCTGACTTTGATTCCGTTTGCTGCCAGAACGCCTGCTGCTGTTTTTGCGAATACATCGCTCTTAATACGGCTGTCATAGCTGATGGCTACGGTCTGGTTTCCGCCCTGTGTTTTTACCCAGTTTGCAAGGCCCTGTGTTGCCTGACGTACTACATAGATATTCATACGGTTTGTTCCTGCGCCAAGTACACCACGAAGTCCTGCGGTTCCGAATTTCAGAGATACAGCAAAACGGTCCTTGATCTCCTCATCGTTTCCTTCAATCCGTGCCAGCTCCGGGTTCAGATCTGCGTCTTCCAGATCAGCTGCCAGCCATCTCTTATACTCTTCCAGATACATATCTTTTTTTCTCCTGTTCTATTCTTTATTTGTAACTATTCAGCGCCATGCGAAAGAGAAGAAAATCGTGAATCATGCTTGCATGAATGCGCGGTTTTCTGGAATTTCATATGGCGAGAAGCAACATCGAGATGCAGCGCAAGCGGAATCGAGATGGGGTTCTGAATAGTTACCTTTCTTTTATGTCTCACTCTTATGTCCCCATGTAGCGCCACATAAATGTATGTATAGTCATAATATACCATAACTGTCCCAAAACAGCAATTATTTTTGGTAATTTAAGCAAAATTTTACCGATTCTTTTTCTCTTTTTTCGACTCTGTCCGCTGTTTTCAGACAGAATTAGCTAAAACTCTTTTCGTCCAGCCATATCTTTTTGTCATTCGAATATAAAATTCCCGCTGCAAGTTATCCTCGCATTTTTCCATAATGATAATATTATTGTTCCAACTAATTTCTCGCACCAGTGGTGCGAGTTTCTATCCTTCCGACAACTTTCCATTCCGACAAGCTCTGGTTAATTATGATATCGCTTAGTGGGTTACAAAAGCAGAAATCTGCACGTCTCGCGAAAACGCAAATTTCTGCTTTTGTTATGGTATTTATATTAGTTTTTATTCCTCTCCCGGTCTGTGATTGTAGTCAAATCCGCATTTCTCCAAAAACGCCCGCGCAATCACGGTTGCACCGATCTGGTTCGGGTGAATCCGATCCCATGCAATGTAGGAAGAATGACGGTATTGGAAGTAATCATTAAAAACAGCCTGCAGATCGATAAAACAGCAGCCATATTTTTCGGCCAGCTCACGGCAGATTGCCCCATACGTATCCATACGTTTTCTCATCCAGTCCTCTGCATTTGGCTCCATATAATATGGGGTCATGAGAAAAACACCTTTTACGTTATCTTTTACGGAGAGAATCATCTGTTCGACGTTAGAACGGTACTCCTCCGGAGATACCTGGACATCCGGCATAGCCGGGCTGTCGAACTGTCTCCAGACATCGTTGATACCGATGCAAATAGAAACCCAGTCCGGGTTCAGGGAAACAACGTCGCGGTCAAACCGCTGCAGCAGATCGCGGCTTGTGTTTCCACTGATACCGGAGTTTGTCACACGAATGTATACCTCCGGGTAAAATGCAGACAGCATGTTCTCAACAATTCTGACGTAGCTCTTTCCGACATTTTCAAATAAACCTTCCCCCACCGGCTGTGCACTCTCCATATCCGTTACGGAATCCCCTGCAAATACAATCCGGTCCATGTGTTTAAAAATCATTTTTTTGCCTCCCATAAATTTAGAAAAACCATCTGAACCCATTATAGTCTTACAGTTTCGACCGTGCAAGGCAAATTTTGTGTAAAAAAATCCGGCCGCGAAACACTGTTTTTCAGTGCCCCGCAGCCGGGAATTTCATTTTCTTTTCTTACTCAATTCCATCCATATACGCATTGTAAATCGCCGGATCAATATTCTCTTTGATCGACTCATACACGCTCTGGGATGCCTCGCGGATGTCAGCTCTTGTCTGGTCATCGAGTGTCAGAATCTTCGTTCCGCTCTCCTCGATTTTCGCGATCTTGTCGACAATACGGGCATCGGACTGCTCTCTTGCGTACTCGGTCGCAATCTTTGCGGCCTCGGTCATGATCTCCTGCTCGTCTGCAGGCAGATCCTGGAAGAAATCATCGTTGACGATCAGGGAAATCAGATGCGGCAGATGGTTCGTCTCCACTACGTAATCCTGCTGCTCATACAGATTATTCGAAACGATGACCTCATACGGGTTCTCCTGTGCATCAATCGTGTGCTGCTGCAGGCCGATGTAAACCTCACTGAAGCTCATCGGCGTCGGGTTGGCACCGATGGCTTTCCAGAATGCCAGATGGTAGCTGTTCTCCATGGTACGGATCTTCTGACCCTTGAAATCCGAAAAGCTGTAAACCGGCTTATTCGTACTCATGACACGAAATCCCTGATCTGCCATACCGAGCAGGTGATAGCCTCCCTCCGTATAAACGTTGCTGATCAGCTCGTAAAACTCCGGATTATCGATCTTCTCACGGCATTCATCGAGAGAATCAAACACACACGGCAGATCAAACACGGCAAGATCACCCATAAAGGAAACCTGCGGTGCCGTATTCTGTACGACAAACGGAATATCGCCGTCGGCACACGTTTCCAGCAGATCGCGGTCGCCGCCGAGCGTTGAGTTTGCGTAAACCTGAATTTTCATCCTTCCATCGCTCAGCTCCGAAATCTCTTCCGCGAACTTCTCAGCGAAGATCTGCGTTACCGTGTCCTCCGGGCTCGCCGTTGCCAGCGGCCAGGAATAGCGCTGTGTCGTCTCTTCTCCGGAAGAGCCGCAGCCGGCAAGCGATGCGCCAAGCGCAATGACAGCGGCAAGTGCCGTCACTTTTCGGAAAAGCTTTTTCTTTTTTGTCATCTTTTTCATTGTCCTTCGCTCCTCCCTATAAAATTCCAATCGAAATCGCCGGAATAAACGTAATCAGCAGCAGTGCCGCAAGGAAGAAACCGATCATCGGCATAGCCTTCTTTGCGATCTGCATGACCGGAACCTCGGTCAGGGAGCTTGCCACGAACAGGTTGACGCCGATCGGCGGTGTTACGAAGCCGATCGCAAGGTTGACAACCATGATCACACCAAACTGAATTGGATCCATACCGATTGCCTGTACGATCGGCAGAAGGATCGGGGTCAGAATCAGGATTGCCGGTGTGGTATCCATCACCATTCCGACAATCAGCAGGAATACGTTGATGATCAGAAGGATCGCAACCGGGCTGTGGAAATTGTTCAGAATGAACTCACTGACCGTCTGCGGCACCTGCATCAGCGTCAGGACACGGGAAAATGCTGTCGATGCCGCCAGGATGAACAGGATCGGAGTGAAGGTACGAATCGCCTCAACCAGAATGGACCAGATGTCGTGGATGCGGATACTCCTGTATACAAAAAGGCTGACAAGCAGTGCATAGAATACGGAGATAACAGCCGCCTCGGTCGGGGAAGCAACGCCGCTGTAGATACAGCCAAGAATGATCACCGGGCTGAGCAGTGCAAAAAAGCTCTCTTTTAAAACGCAAAGCAGGCCCTTGTCATGCAGCACTTTGACTTCTGCATGGATCTTCTCTTTGTCCTCCCCATACCGTTTGCAGTGATAAACGGCATAAAGCATCAGCAGCAGACCGATCATCAAACCCGGTACAATTCCGGCAAGGAACAGGTCACTGACCGAAGCACCGGAAGCCATACCGTACATGATGAACGGAATACTCGGGGGAATGATAACGCCAAGGCCGCCGGCAACTGCCACAATCGCTGTGGAGAATGTCAGATCATAACCAAGGGTAGTCAGAATCGGGATTGTCATGCTTCCGACAGCAGCAACGGTCGCCGGAGCGGAACCGGAAATCGCACCATAGAAAAGGCAGGTGACGATAACGGCGCACGGCATACCTGCGGTGAATTTTCCGAGAAAATAGGCAAAGACATCAAACAGTTTTTTGGAGATGCCTCCCTTAGCCATGATGATACCGGAGAGGACGAACATCGGGACTGCCAGCAGGGGGAAGGAATCGAGACCTCCGAACATGGCACGGATCAGATATTTGGCTCCTACCGTAAAGGACGGGTCAAACACCGACGGAAGCACAGATGTGATTCCAAGGGTAATCGATACCGGAACAGCGATGACCAGCAAAGCAACAAAAATCAAAAATAATACTACGACCGGCATTAGCGTTCCTCCTCGTTTGAATTTTTAATCGTATGAATGCGGTTGTCGATACCCGCGTTCAGGGCATTTTCTGTGGCGTTATCTGCTCCAGCATTTGCCTCAATGAAGGATTCCGGCGTATTGCGCTCCGGATGGGCCGGGTCGAAAACGTTCTCACCGCGTGCCACGCGGAACTCGATCATCCACCGCTGCAGAACACGAAAGGCAACCAGCACAAAGGAGACGAGCGGTGCTGCCTGGATAAAGTACATCGGAATTTTGCAGGCCGGGGAAAGCTGGCCGCTTTTAACCGACGACATCATATAGGAAAAAGCAAACGGAATCATATAGATGAAAAAAATCAGTTCAAATGTATGATTCACAATTTTGAAGATGGCTTTTCCTCTCCGCGGGAAAATCGCAACAAACTGCTCGATCTTGATGGAAAGGCATTTCTTACTGCAGTAGCTGACGCTTAAAAAACCGCACCAGATAAAAATATATCTGGTCAGCTCTTCCGACCACGACAGCGACATGCCAAGAACGTAACGACAGAAAACCTGGACTCCCATGATCAGCGTCATGGCGATCAGACCGATCACAAGAAGAAATTCTTCGAGATTTTCATCCAGCCAGTGAAATATTCTCTTCATAAAAGGCATACCTCCGTTAAATTTATAACAGAACAATAATACAAAAGGGACATCGGCATCAACAGCAAAGCTAAAAATACCGGTGTCCCCTAAAGAAAAAACGGTTACATGGCTTTGTGAAGCAGATCCAGAACGGTGCTCAGATCATTCACACCCATCTGACCCGGTGCGGATGCTTTCTTTGCCGCGCCGAAGGTCATGGAAGAGCCAAACACCTCACCGCAGAGACGGCTGATTACACCGGTGCCTGCCATAGACATGGTGATGATCGGTCTGTCCGCATAATTGGTGGCCATTTCCTCTGTTGCTGCAAGCAGGGTCAGGACGTCTTTCCTGTTCTGCGGCATAACAGCAATCTTCGGAATATCTGCGTTCATATCCTGCATCTTGCGCAGTCTGTAGATGATGTCTGCTTTTGCAGGAGTTTTGAAGAAATCATGATTGGAAGCGATGACCTTTACACCTGCTGCGTGTGCACCATCGATGATTTTTTTTACGATCTCGTCTCCGGTAAAAATTTCAACATCGATCAGATCTACATATCCGGTCTGTGCTGCTTTGATGTTCAGCTCCGCATAGGCTGCCGGCTCGATAGCTTTTTCGCCGCCTTCTTTGGAGGTACGGAACGTCATCAGAAGCGGAATATTGCCGAGTGCTTCGCGGAGGTCTTTTAACACATCCTCTACCTGCGCAAAGTCGAATACGCCTTCAAACCAGTCTACACGCCATTCTACAACATCAACCGGAATCGAATGGAAGGTTTTTGCTTCTTCGATGATATCGTTTTTGGTAACACCTACGATCGGAACGATGATTTTCGGTGCGCCGGCACCGATTTCAATATCACGAACTTTTACTGTATTCATGTGTTTTTCCTTCTTTCTTCAATTTAACCCTGACTTTTCTTTGCAGGCTTTTCTTTTTCACGTCCAGATTACCTGGTACTTCGTACTTCCGCAATCCTTAACCTCATTTTAATTGTCCTGCTGTGCAAGTTCAACCATTTTTTTATAGCGGATGTTTACAAACAGTCCAAGTGCAACACCAACTGCGGTCAGAACGATATTCATGGTCATAACGCCGGACGGCTGCATTTTAGATGCTGCGGTCAGGATGGTGTAGTTGCAAAGAGAAGATGCGATCATAACCAGTGCGGTTACGGTTCCTTTGATTTTCGGGAACAGCATATTGCAAACGGAAGTTGCGATCTGAAGCAGTCCGCCTGCGCCTGCCCATCCGATGATAAATGCACCGGCGATCATCAGCGGTTTGCTCTGTCCCATCAGGACAGCGATCATGGTTACAAGGCAGATAGCCGGGTAAACAACGATGAAACGAACGTCTTTGATTTTTCTGGTCAGGAATGCGGTTACAACGAGTGCCAGCATGGTTCCTGCTGAATAATAGGTCTGCATGATGGACGGATTCGCCCAGCCTACATTTTCTTTTGCAAAGTTCTGCGCGCAGTTCAGCCACAGCTGGAAGGTACCGGTGCAGGTGAATCCGATCAGGATCATGGCGATGGACTCGAAAGAAAAATGGGTATGCTTCAGACTGTCGATCAGACCCTCTTTTGTGCCGGATGCTTTCTGGTCAGCATCTGGCAGCGGGAACAGGAATACCAGTACAAAAAGTACGATATACGCAATTCCGCATCCATAGAATAACGGATTGTAGGAGGTAAATCCGGCTGCGGTAGAAGTAACCGCTACACCAAGAACAAATGGAAGCAGCATCTGTGCGATTGCGATGAAGAATTTGATTCCCATAGTAGCAACGCCCGGAGCTTTGTAAATAATTTCGGATACTGCCGGGTAAATACCGGTATCCAGAAAGGAGTTTGCGATACCGCCGATAATGGCGCATACGTAAGCGATGGTATAACCACCGTGTGTTCCTGCATTAAATGCAAGGGCAAGGCCGATCAGATAAATTGCATAAGAAGCACTTCCGATTGCGGTGGAAATGCGACGTCCGAGCTTGTCGGACAGAGGACCTGCAAATGGCAGTGCGATCAGACGGCCAAGACCGAGTGCTGCGGAAATTGCGGTAATTGCCATTGCTTCCACTCCCCATGCTGCTGCCAGAGCCTCTTTGATGACTGCCTGGCCCAGAATAGAGCATCCAACACCGTGGATAAAGTAGTTCAAGTACAAAATTAATGCACTTGGCAGGTATTTCTTGTTCATGGTTTCTCTCCTTTTTAAATAGATCATGTGTTGAGGTCAAATTGTCTTTTTCCTCTGTTCGGTTCATCATTTTGTTTTGTCACAAACAACAGATTACCAGTTTCGTGAATGTTAAAAAAATAACATTTGCCTTTATTTTAACAGTGAAAGTGTGTGCGGTCTAATGCTTTTAAAGGAAAAAATCAATGCATTGAATGCATTGATATGGTATACTTGAGTTATCATAATAAGAGGAAGCAAAGACTTTCTTACGGAACCATTTTTTCAGGAGGAAAAACCACATGACACTGAATCAGATTCTCTATTTCCGAAAGGTCGCCCGGCTGGAAAATTATCACCAGGCGGCAGAGGAGCTTTATATTTCCCAGCCATCCCTGAGCCGTTCGATGGCCGCCCTTGAAAGTGAGCTTGGAATCACGCTGTTTGAAAAGAAAGGGCGCGGTGTTGTCCTTACCAATGCCGGCCGTCTTTTCCTGGAGCATGCAGACCGGATCGCAGGCGACTGTGACATTGCGGCAGGCAAGATGAAAGAGCTCGCCTCCGGTGGCGGAAAAATCAACATCGGTTATATTTTTCCACTTGCCGGACATTATATTCCGCACAATGTCCGCACCTTTCTGGACCAAGAAGAAAACAAAAATGTTGCCTTTAGCTTCTGGCAGAACCATACCCCGGCCATTGCACAGAAGGTGAAATCCGGCGAACTCGATCTTGGGTTTGGCGGCTTTTTAAAGCGCGACGACATGGAGTTTTTTCCGTTGATCCAGCAGCCGCTTGTCATCGTGTCCCCGGAACAGCATCCGATTGCCGATGAACCGGAGGTTCCGCTTGTAAAGCTTACCCGTTATCCGGTGATCGGCTACGACCGCGCATCCTGGATGGGGGCCTACACCGGTCATCTCTACCGCAAATATCAGCTTCATCCGAATATTATCATGGAATGCCCGGATGAATATTCGATTGTGGCACTGGTACGCGAAAACTTCGGCATCGCGCTCATGCCGCGAACCGATATTCTGGAACAGGCAGACGGTATCCGCATCCACACACTGAAAGGTCTCGAGATTTATCATCAGACTTTTATGTTCTGGATGAAGAACCGCTACCGGCTTCCGGCTGTCGAACGGTTTACCGAATACATGAAACAGCACGCTGACATTATCGAAGAGTCCAGAAACGATAGCGAAAACGTATCAAAAGTTTATCTGAAAGATATTGTTAATTTTTAGTCGAAAGAGTTATGATGGATTTGTCACAAACAGAGGATTACCGCTCATGTAATGAATAAGGAGAAATTTTCATGAAGAGTGCTTACCCAAAAATTTTCGAGCCAATTACCATCAAACGAACAACGATTAAAAACCGTATTGCAATGACCCCGATGGGAACCAACTACGGTGAGACAAGCGGTGAGATGAGTAACCGTCATATGAATTATTACTCTCTCCGCGCAAAAGGCGGCGTTGGTCTTATTATTCTGGAGAACGCCAACATCGAGTACCCGGTCGGTTCCAACGGAACCAGCCAGATCCGTATCGACCACGACAGCTTTATGCCGCGCTACTATCAGTTAGTCGAAAACCTTCATAAAAACGGTGCTACCGTAGCAATTCAGATCAACCACGCCGGAGCTTCCGCATCTTCCGCAAGAACCGGTATGGAAACCGTTTCTTCTTCCAACATCCCGACAAAAGCCGGCGGAGAAACCCCTCGCCCGATGACAAAAGAAGAAATCATGACAACCGTGAAAAAATACGGCGAGGCTGCAAAACGTGTGCAGGCCATCGGCTTTGATGCCATTGAAATCCACTGCGGCCACTCCTACCTGATGAGCCAGTTCATCTCCCCGTATTACAATAAAAGAACCGATGAATTCGGTGGTTCTGTAGAAAACCGCCTGCGCTTCCCGCGTATGGTTCTCGAAGAAGTACGTAAAAACGTCGGACCATGGTTCCCGATCATCGTTCGTATCTCTGCCGAGGAGCGTGTTCCGGGCGGAAACACCCTGGAAGATACCCTGGAATACCTGGAGTACCTGGATGAATTCGTAGATATGTACGACGTATCCTGCGGCCTCAACCCATCCCTGCAGTATCAGATCGATTCCAACTTCCTGCCGGACGGATGGCGTTCCTACATGGCAAGAGCCGTAAAAGATAAATTCAAAAAACCTGTGATCAACGCTGGTAACTACCGCGATCCGAAGATCGTTGAAAAAGTTCTCGAGAGCGGTGATGTAGATATCATCGGCATGGGACGCGGCCTGATCGCTGAACCGAACTGGGTAAAGAAGGTAGAGAACGGCGAGGAAGATCTTCTTCGGAAATGTATCTCCTGTAACGTCGGATGTGCAGGAAACCGTATCGGCGTCAACCGCCCGATCCGTTGTACCGTAAACCCGGCTGTTCCGGAAGGCGATATTTACAAAGCACTGAAAGTAAATAAAAACTGTAACGTTGTTGTTGTCGGCGCCGGTACTGCCGGTATGGAAGCAGCCTGCACCGCAGCAGAAGTCGGATGCAACGTTTTCGTACTTGAGAAAAACGATCACATCGGCGGTCTTTCCACTTTCATCTCCGATCTTCCAAGCAAGACCCGTATGAAAGATTTCCCGAAATACCTTGAGGCAAGAGCTGCCAGACTGAAAAACCTGTATATTTTCCTCAACACCGAAGCTACGGTGGATAAGATTAAACAGTTCAAACCGGACATCATTGTAAACTCCACCGGTTCCGTTCCGCTTGTTCCGCCGATCAAAGGCCTGAAAGAGAACATCGATGCCGGAAACGTAAATACCATCTTTGGTATGATCAACAATGTAAACGCCGGAAAATATCCGGAAGAAGCCTGTCAGGGCAAGAAAGTCGTTGTAGTCGGCGGCGGTTCCGTAGGACTTGACGTTATTGAATACTTTGCACCGAGAGGCGCCGAGTGTACCATCATCGATATGCTGCCGCAGATCGGTATGCTTGCAGACCCGATCACCAAATGCTCCATGCGTGAGACACACGACAAATACGGTGTAAAAGAATATGTCAACACCGCTCTTCAGGAAGTAAAAGAAAACGCATTCACTGTAAAGCTTCCGGACGGAACCATCCAGGATCTCACCTTCGATTATGGATTCAACTGCCTTGGAATGCGCTCCAACAACCCGATTCTTCCGGAGCTTCAGGAAGCATTCGCCGATACCCATACTTATATTTATACCATCGGCGATTCCGTACGCGCACGCCGCATCATGGAAGGTACCATGGAAGGCCGCGCTATCCTGAATGTACTGGAGTCCCAGGGATACCTGCATCTGGAGCCGCTTGAGTAATCCCCAGCATCGCTTTCTTACCCAGCGAAATAACAAGTGTTTCACTGCATAAGGGAACGATAACGATTCCACTACTTTAAGCAGCCCGACAAAAACTGTATATCATCTGCTACGCTGTTTCTTTTTCAAAATGACAAGATACCAGGGTCAAAAGGTCAAAAAACCTTTTGACTCCAACATCAATGACAACAGCGCAGCATAAAAAAAGAAAAGAGGAAAATATCATGCCAAACGTAACAGGACATACCGAATTAGTTGGATTAATGGCTTACCCGATCCGTCATACCCAGTCTCCGACAACCCACAACCTTGCATACGACAAAAACGGAGATGATGTCATTCAGCTTGCTTTCGAAGTTGATAACGATTCTTTAAAAGATGCTGTGCAGAGTATCCGCGCGCTGAAAATGCTCGGTTCCAATATTTCCATGCCAAACAAAACTGTTGTCCACAAATATCTGGACGAAGTAGATGAAGCAGCTAAGTTATGCGGCGCTATCAATACCGTAGTCAACCTCCGCGACGAAAACGGTCAGGTAACCGGAAAACTGAAAGGCTACAACACCGATGGTATGGGATACTGGCAGGCACTGACCGAAGAGGGCATCGATTTCAAGGGAATGAAGATGGTCCTGATCGGAACCGGCGGTGCTGCTACTGCAATTGCAGTGCGCGGTGCTCTGGATGGAGTTGCAGAAATTGAAATCTTCAACATCAAAGACAAATTCTACAGCCGTGGAGAGGAAATTGTTGATCTGATCAATAAGAACACCAACTGCAAGGCTACCATGAACGATCTGGCAGACAAAGACCTCCTGAAAGAAAAAATGCACGCAGCTGACCTGTTCTGCGATGCTACCGGCGTAGGAATGCATCCACTCGAAGACCTTTCCAACATTCCTGATCCTTCCTTCTTTAAAAAAGATCTCATCGTAACGGATACCGTTTACGCTCCGCGCGAAACCGTTATGATGAAACAGGCAAAAGAAGCAGGATGTGAGAAAGTATTCAACGGCATGGGCATGATGCTGTTCCAGGCACTCATCGCAATCAAGCTGTACACCGGAAAAGATACTCCGGTTGACTACATGAAAGAGAAACTTGGAATCTGATTTCCGGGCGAATCTTTTCCATCTTAAACCTTAATCAAAAACCAACACGAAAAGAGGAAATGAACTTTGCGTCATTTCCTCTTTTTTTCTTGCTTTCTTTCGGCATCTGGAGTATAATTCACTTCATATAGTAGCAGTTTAAAGTGCTACAGCACGATTTATCATCATGCGGAAATACGAGGAGAGAGAGGATTTCAAATTATGTCAAAACACATCACAGGACACACCGGATTATTATGTTTACTCGGAAGCCCGGTTGCACACAGTGTTTCTCCGGAAATGCACAACGAAGCATGCGACCAGCTCGGCCTTGATTATAGCTACCTTGCCTTTGATGTACCGGAAGACAAAATGCCGCAGGCAGTCGAAGGACTCCGCACCATGGGTGCAAGAGGCTGGAATATCACCATGCCTGGCAAAAATATCATGTGCAAATTGGCAGACAAGGTTTCTCCTGCTTCGGAGATCTCCGGCGCATGTAATACCATCGTCAACGACAACGGCGTTCTCACCGCTTACACCACCGACGGTGTCGGCTTCATGAGAGCAGTTGCAGAAAACGGCGTAGACATCATCGGCAAAAAGATGACTCTGCTCGGTGCCGGCGGCGCTGCTACTGCAATCCTGGTACAGGCAGCCCTCGACGGCGTGGCTGAGATCAATGTATTCAACGTCAGAGACAATTTCTTCGGAAGAGCCGAGGAAATCGTTGCAAAACTGAATGAGCGTACTTCCTGCAAGGTTACCCTGCACGACTTCTCCGATCCGGAAGTCCTTCGCGCATCCATCGCAGACAGCGCCATTCTTGTCAATGGAACTTCCGTCGGAATGGCTCCAAAAACCGAGAACACCATCATCACCGACACAACGATGTTCCACAAAGACCTCTTCGTTTTCGATGTGATCTACAATCCGCAGGAAACCCGCCTGCTGCGTGAGGCAAAAGAGGCTGGATGCAAGACCGGAAACGGTATGTACATGCTGTTATACCAGGGAGCTGCTTCCTTCAAACTGTGGACTGGCGAGGATATGCCGGTTGAGATCATCAAAGAGAAATACTTCTCCGGAAAATAAAATATCACGCAATTTCAAAAGGCTTCTGCCCCGGATTTTCATCCGCCGGCAGAAGCCTTTTTTATCATCCTGAAGTATGGGTCAGCCCGCTTTCTGTACTTCGTCGAGCTGTGCCGTATACAGTTTGTAGTAATATCCCTTCTTTGTCATCAGTTCGTCGTGCGTTCCGCTCTCCATGATGCCGCCGTTGTCGATATACATGATCTTATCGCAGTTGCGGATCGTGGACAGACGGTGGGCGATAATGAACGATGTTCTGCCCTTCAGCATCGCATTGAGGCCCGTCTGCAGTGCTTTCTCGGTCTGCACGTCGATACTCGAGGTTGCCTCATCGAGAATCAGAATCGCCGGATCCGAAAGCAACGTTCTGGCAAACGAGATCAGCTGTTTCTGGCCCTGGCTCAGCATGGAACCGCGCTCGCGCACCTCTGTCTGGTAGCCGTCCGGCATTTTGCTGATGAATTCGTCCGCACACACGGTTTTGCTCGCATTGACAATCTCCTCCAGTGTCGCATCGAGTTTTCCGTAACGGATGTTGTCCTCAATGTCTCCCGAGAAAATAAAGCTGTCCTGCATCATAATACCCATCTGTTCACGCAGCGAATGAATTGTCACCTGTGAGATGTCCTGGCCGTCGATCAGGACGCGGCCGCCGTTGACATTGTAGAACCGGGAGATCAGATTGACAATCGTACTCTTTCCGGCTCCCGTCGGTCCGACAAGCGCCACACTCTCACCCGGTTTTACCGTAAACGAAACGTCTTTTAAAATCTGCTTCGATTCATCGTACGAGAAGTTGACATGGTCAAACGTCACCTCACCGCGGATCTCCGGCATTTTTACGGCGTTCTCCGCATCTTTTACCGTTACCGGCTCGTCCATTGTCTCGAAGATACGCTCCAGGTAAGCGATATTGTTGATAAAGTTGTTGAAGATATTTCCAAGGTTCATGATCGGCTGCCAGAAGTACGATGCGTAGCTGGAAATCGCCACGATGGTACCGAGTGATTTGCTGCCCTGTCCGAACAGCACAAGGCCTGCTAAGAAGATCGCCGCGCGCACGCAGACGGAAATCGAATCGATGCCCGGCCATACCAGGTTGGAATAACGCACCGCCGTGTTCCACGTTCTGCGGCAGTCCTGTGAAAGATCTTTGAAAATCTCCGCATTTTCATCCTCTCTTGCAAAGATCTGTGTAATGCGGGCTCCGACGATATTTTCCTGCAGATACGCATTCAGGTTCGAGTTCTTATTTGAAACTGCCTGCCATGCCCGTCTCTGTTTATTCTTGATCCAGACCATGAACACGCACAGCACCGGCACGCCGCAGAGAACGACGAGCGCCATCTGCACATCGACCAGGAACATGAAAATGACGATGAACAGCAGGTTGAAACACTCCAGCACAATGTTGATCAGTCCATTCGAAAGCATATCCGATACCGAGTTGACGTAGTTGACCACACGGATCAGAATTTTGCCGTGCGGGCGGTCGTCGTAATACTGGAACGGCAGCTCCTGCAGATGCTCAAACAGGTCTTTTCGGATATCGTAGATGATATTCTGGCTGACATCCACCATGATACGGCTTCGGATCGTCGTGAAAATGACGCTGACGACGTAGATGCCGACAAGCATTCCGACCAGAGAAAACAGAAGTTTCTCGTTTTTGTCCGGAATCGCAAGGTCCAGTGCCCGCTGGATAATCATCGGCGCAACGTAGCCGAACGCGCCGCCGATGCCGCTTAAGAGAATCGCCACAACCATCCGGCCCGCGTATTTTTTAATATAAGATGATGCCCGGAGTAAGTGTCTGATGTCAAAAGGTTCTTCGAGCACTTCATCCTGCTTGTATGTATTTTTTGCCATTGCTTCCCCCTCCTACAGTTCATCCACACCGGTCTGCAGTTTCACCAGTTCGTAGTAATAGCCCTTCTTTTCCATCAGCTCCTCGTGCGTTCCCATCTCCTTGATGTAACCGTTCTGCAGCACGATAATTTTGTCCGCCGTCTTTGTGGTGGAGATTCGCTGCGCGATGATAACTTTCGTGCACGGGAAATCCAGTTCTCGTAAGGAATGCTGGATCTGTTTTTCCGTCTCCATATCGACGGCCGATGTCGTGTCGTCAAGAATCAGGATCGACGGACGGATGGCCAGCGCTCTCGCCAGGGAAATTCTCTGCTTCTGGCCGCCTGAAAGACCGACGCCGCGCTCACCGACCAGAGTGTCATAGCCCTCCGGCATCTTCGAAATAAAGTCTGCCGCGGCAGAATATTTTGCAAATTTAATGACCTCATTCATCTTGATCGAGTCATCGCCGTAAGCAATATTGCCCTCGATCGTATCAGAATACAGCAGGACATCCTGCGTCGCAAGTCCGATGTGTTTCCGGAGGTCATACAGCTTCAGATCTTCCGCCGGAATACCGTCGATGCGGATCTGGCCTTCTGTCGGCTCGTAGAAACGCGGAATCAGGTTGATGAGGGATGTCTTTCCGCATCCCGTCTCTCCCATGACCGCCACGGTCTCATTCGGGTTAACCGTAAACGAAATGTTATGCAGAACCGGCAGATCACCGTCCTCATACTGGAACGAAACGTTGTCGAACTCGATTTTTCCCTCGAAGCGTTCCGGGTGTGCCACTGCATTTTCCTCGTCCTTGATCTTCGCCTCGGAGTAATACAGCTCCATGACTTTTTTTGAAGCTGCAGAGAACCGCTGGAACTCGTTCATGATATTTCCCATCTGGCGCATCGGGTTTGCGATTGCCCAGATGAGGCCGGAGAATGCCACATAATCACCCATGGTCAGCTGGCCCTTAATCATAAAGACACCGCCGACTGCCAGCAGGACAACCGGCATCAGGTTAGCGATACTCTCGACAAACGGGAAGAATTTCAGCCATACCATCGCGGTTGCTTTGTTTGTCTCCGCGTAATCGGTATTAGCGCGGTCGAATTTCTCGATCTCGTACTCTTCTCTTGCAAACGCCTTGACGACGCGGTTTCCGGAGATATTCTCCTGCGCACACGTATTCATCTGTGCCAGCTTTTCACGCAGTGCCGCATGCATCGGGGCAACACGGTTGCGGAACAGGTAGATGATCCAGAATACGAACGGCGAAATCACAAGTATGCAGAGCGCCAGCTTCCAGTTCGTGTACAGGAAGAAAATGGCCGCTGCCGCGAACAGGGAAAACGACTCAATCACCATTCGGATGACCCATGCGACCATATGGCGGACGGCATCGAGGTCTCCGGTCAGACGCGTCATCAGATCGCCGGTACGGTACGTGCTGTAAAACGTCATATCCTGCCGCTGGATTTTGTCATACAGGTAATTCCGCACCCGGTACAGGACGCTCTGTGATACGTGCTCGTAAATCATACAGCTGCCGTAGACAATAACGACACGCAGAAACGTGAAGCCAATCATCGCAATCAGCAGACGGTAAAACAGATCCCGGTGTGTCTGCAGATTCTGCACTGCATTTTCACCTGTCAGAAACAGGTCAACAATTTTTCCCGAAAAATATGGAATCGTAAGCTGCAGAACGTTATATAATACCGTTCCGATCATGCCGATCAGATACAGCGCACGCTTTCCTTCCATGTTTTCCCACAGCCATTGGATTTTGGTTTTCGGGAATGGTTTTGTGCTGCTTTTCATTTTTTCATATCCCCCCCTTATCTTCTGAAAATCAAAAGGTTTCTGCATTTTTCTCTTTCAAATGCTTTCGCCATTGTATCAATTTTCATTTCATTATGATATAATGCGACTGTATAAAAATAGAACGTTTCTATCTTCATGCATGATTCTTTTGAATAATCCTCGTAATTTTTTGCAGAACTTTTTAACCGGAACAGGAGGAATTTACTTTTGAAAAATCTATTTGAATACAGTGATATCCTGCGCTCACCGATCGAGGCATTTTCCTGCAGCTCGGAAACCTTTTCCATGCCGGTGGTATCACACTGGCACTATTTTACTGAAGTACTTTATCTGCAGGAAGGCTCGCTCCTTGTGAGCTGCAACGATGTTGTCTATCCGATGGAGGCCGGCTCTTTCATCCTTTTTCCGCCGCAGGCAGTCCATGCGCTTGCCGCGGATCATGACAAACCGTTTCGCTTTTTCTGCGTAAAATTCAATCTGAACCGGATTCATCTTACCGGAAGCTATCTTCCGAACCTGAGCTTTGCGTTCCATAAGGTTGCCTCCATGACGCATCCTTCCCTGCTCTTTACGCAGATGGATCTTCCGGGGCTCGACCTGAACGATTTTTTCACAACCATTGAAAAAGAATCCCATGCGAAACAGTACGGATACGACGCGTATATTTATTCGCTGTTTTCGACACTGTTCCTGCGCCTTCTGCGGACGTGGCACTGCCAGGGAATCTGTTTTGATCTCGAAACCATCTCCGAGAGTGAAGAGAAAAGTATGCAGGACATTCTCGTCTACATCGACCGTCATTCACAGGAGAATATCAACATCGAAGAGCTGGCGCATAAATACAATATGAGCTATTCGTACTTTGCCAAGCTGTTTTTAAAACACTATGGGCAGAGCTGCAAGCAGTATATCGAATTTATCCGTTTGAACAAGGTCGAGAACCTGCTCCTCTTTACCGATTATGACCTGAACTTTATTGCCACCGAGACCGGCTTTGCAGACTGCAGCCACCTGATCCGTACGTTCAAAAAACGGTATCAGATCACCCCGCGGCAGTTCCGGCAGGAGCATCAGTCCACAGTGTCCTCGTCGCTTCCGGCGAAGCTGGGATAATCCCATAATATAGTAATAAAAAAGGCGGCATACCGTTTTCCCCCTGAAACTTTCAGAAAGAAAATCCGGTATGCCGCCTTTTCATATCTTAAATTTTCTGATTTAAACTTCTTAGATGTTGAGCAGATCGCTGAATACTTTCAGCGCTCCGTCTGTCTCGTGAGCCAGAACGCGTTTTGCAAGGACTTTACCAAGCTGTACGCCTTCCTGGTCGAAGCTGTTTACGTTCCACAGGAATCCCTGGAACATGATCTTATTCTCGAAGTGTGCAAGCAGTGCTCCCAGCGTCTTCGGATTTACCTGATCTCCGATGATGATGCTGGACGGACGGCCGCCTTCGAAGTTTTTGTTTTTATTCTCATCTGCTTTACCGCAGGCAAATGCAACGATCTGAGCTGCTACGTTTGCGCAGAGTTTCTGCTGGCTGGTGCTGCCCTGGATGTCGACATCGGTCTCCATCTGGTTATTGCGGAATCCTACAAACTGCAGCGGAACGATATCAGTTCCCTGATGCAGCAGCTGATAGAAAGAATGCTGTCCGTTGGTACCTGGCTCGCCGAAGAGAACCGGACCGGTCGGGTAATTGACCGGCTCGCCGAAACGGTTGACCGATTTACCGTTGGACTCCATATCTACCTGCTGTAAGTGAGCCGGGAAACGGTTCAGTGCCTGGGAGTACGGAAGAACTGCAGTGCTTGGATAGCCAAGAACGTTTCTCTCGTAAACACCGATCAGCGCATCAAGCATCTCCGGGTTCTGTAATACGTCTTTGTTTGCAGAAAGTTTATCTTCTGCTGCAGCGCCCTCGAGGAATGCTGCGAATACTTCCGGTCCGAAAGCCAGGGACAGAACAGCGCCGCCGACTGCGGATGTGGAAGAATAACGGCCTCCGATGTAGTCATCCATGAAGAATGCTGCCAGATAGTCGTCGCTCTTTGCCAGCGGAGAAGTCTCACTGGTAACGGCGATCATGTGCTTGGATGCATCCAGGCCTGCATTTTTCAGAGCGTCTTTTACGAAGGACTCGTTGGTCAGAGTCTCCAGTGTGGTTCCGGATTTGGATACCAGAACGAAGATGGAATGTGCTACGTCGATCGAATTCAGAACAGCTGCTGCGTCATCCGGGTCAACGTTGCTGATGAATTTTGCTTCCATTTTGAAGCAGCCGTTTTTCTTTGCCCAGTTTTCCAGAGCCAGATACATCGCACGCGGGCCAAGGTCGCTTCCGCCGATACCGATCTGCACAACGGTGGTGAATTTTTCACCTGCTGCGTTGGTGATCTCACCTGCATGTACTTTGTTCGCGAACTCTGCGATGCGGTTCTGCTGCTCTACGTAGAAAGCACGTTTGTCTACGCCGTCTGCCGTAACGGTGTTTCCGAGCTGGCCGCGGGTCAGCTGATGAAGCACGAGACGGTTCTCTCCGGTGTTGATGACAGCACCGTTGTAAAGCTCCTCAAATTTTTCAGAAAGCTGTGCCTCTTCTGCCAGTTTTACGAGTGCGGCAAGGACATCCTCATTCACCTGTTTTGCTGCGTAGTTATACGCAAGTCCTTCTGCCATCGGAACGCTGTAAGATTTTACGCGCTCTGCTCCGTTTTCGCCGGACATAACCTCGGCAAGATTGACACGCTCCACTTTTTTCAGCTCCTCAAAAGAAGCCAGTTTATCAAGATTGTTCCAGGTAACCATTGTTAAGTTCCTCCTGTTTTTTATTTTGTCTCTCTATTCCGTCCGCGGAAACATTTTTATTCCCGCTATTATACCAATGAAACAGACTGCTTGCTAAAAACAGTCTGTTTCGTGATACTTTTTTATTTTGTATAGTTATAAGAAAGAGCTCTTGCGATCTCCCACTGATATTCCGGCAGAGTCTTTGTCATGGACAGTGCCTCATCGATATCGTAATCTACATACTCACCGTTCTTGTATGCAACAACGCGGTCTGTTTTGCCTTCCAAAAGAAGGTCAACTGCGTAAGCACCCATGATGGACGCATATACACGGTCTTTACATGTCGGGCTTCCTCCACGCTGCATATGTCCAAGGATCGTTGCACGGGTCTCGATGCCGGTTGCAGCTTCGATTCTGCGCGCCATGCTGGTGGAATGGCCGATGCCCTCAGCATTTACGATGATATGATGTTTTTTGCCTTTTCTACGGTTCTCGATGATGTTGTTGATGATCTTCTGCTCATCGTAATCGTATTTCTCCGGAAGAAGAATATCCTCTGCGCCGTTTGCGATACCGCACCACAGAGCGATATATCCGGCATTACGTCCCATAACCTCGATGATCGAGCATCTCTCATGGGAAGTGGAAGTATCTCTTACTTTATCAATGGCTTCCATTGCAGTGTTTACCGCGGTATCAAAACCGATGGTATATTCTGTGCAGGCGATATCCAGGTCGATGGTTCCCGGTACACCTACGGTGTTAATTCCAAGAGCTGCCAGTTTCTGCGCTCCTGCAAAAGATCCGTCTCCGCCGATAACTACCAGTCCGTCGATGCCGTGTTTTCTGCAGACATCTGCAGCACGTTTCTGGCCTTCCGGTGTACGCATCTCTGCGCAGCGGGCGGTATAAAGGATGGTACCTCCGCGCTCGATGGTGTCGGATACATCGCGGGCTGTCATGTCGATGATTTCTTCGTTCATCAGTCCGTCGTAGCCTTTCAGGATACCTTTCATCTGAACGCCCTTCTGCAGACCTCTTCTTACGGCTGCACGGATCGCTGCGTTCATACCTGGTGCATCACCACCGCTGGTAAGCACTCCGATTGTCTTTACCTTGTTAGTCGTTGCCATATGAATTCCTCCATCTCATCACACACATTAATAAACGAGTAGTTTTATTTATTAATCACACACAGTTTTATTTTAAAGCATTCAGGCCCTTTTTTCAATACTCTTTTCTACAACTTTCACGTTTCCGGTACCGAATTTTGCCTGAAGTGACGCCACCATACGGGCATCTGCCTGCACATTGCGGCTCGGCGGCAGTTTTTTCATTGCCTTGATCGATTTGATGTAGAGAATCACACTGTCCTTGCCGTCGGATTCATGCAGCATCTGGTACAGATCCGCCACTTCTCTCTCGTACGTTTCCTTGTCCGGGAACTGGATCCAGAGCTCTTTCGGGATGCCTGCAAACGGGAAAATTTTCTCGCAGATCAGCTTGCTCGGCTTATCATCCTCCGCGGAAACACGGCCCTGGATGAAGACACGCGCATCGGTCTGCATCATCGCTGCGTTTTTCTCGTAATCGCGCGGGAATACGACGATTTCCATACTGCCGACGAGGTCCTCGAGTGTGAGAAATGCCATTGTCTTGTTATTCTTTGTATATTTGATTTTTTTATCCGTGATAATGCCGCCGACAATCTCTTTCGCGCCGTCGGTGACGGATGGGAAACCCGTCTCCTCATCCGGCTGGAAGTCTGTCGTTACCGCGGAAATGTTCTTCCGCCAGCACTCCTCCTGCTCCTCGAGCGGATGACCGCTGACGTAGATGCCGAGCACCTCTTTTTCGAGCGCCAAAAGATCACTCTTTTCGTACTCTCCGACATCCGGGTACACCGTTTCATACGACCGTTTGGTCGTCTCATCTACAAAATCAAACAGACTCATCTGGCCGCTTAACGAATCTTTTTTCTCACGCGCCACATCATCGAGCACATTGGCGTAGACGAACATGAGCTGCTTTCTCGTCACGCCGAAGCAGTCGAATGCACCCGCCTTGATAAAGTTCTCGACAGTCCGCTTGTTGACTTCTTTTCCGCTCAGGCGCTCCGCGAAATCCTTTAACGAGCGGAACGGTCCGTTTGCACTCCGCTCCTCCACGATCGCCTCCATGACCGGCTTTCCGATGCCTTTGACCGCCGCCATGCCATAGCGGATCGCCTGGCCGTCCACCGTGAATTTTCCTTCGCTTCGGTTGATGTCCGGCGGCAGAATGGAAATACCCATCTGGCGGGAACTCAAGATATACTCTGCGACTTTTCCCGGGTTATCGATGCAGGAGGTCATCAGAGCCGCCATGAACTCAACCGGGTAATAGTATTTCAGCCATGCCGTCTGGTACGATACGAACGCGTACGCCGCCGCATGGGATTTGTTGAAGGCGTATTTCGCGAAGTCGATCATCTCGTCGTAGATCTTGTTCGCTGTCTTCTCATCAATGCCGTTTTTGATACAGCCCGGCACGCCCTCGGCCTCGTTTCCATAAACGAAATTCTGGCGCTCTTTTTCCATGACGGATGCCTTTTTCTTCGACATCGCGCGGCGCACCAGATCGGCCCGTCCAAGCGAATAGCCCGCCAGTGCCTGTACGATCTGCATAACCTGTTCCTGGTAGACGATACAGCCATACGTCGGCTCCAGAATCGGTTTTAAGAGCGGTGTATCGTACGTAACGGATTCCGGGTTGTTTTTTCCTTTGATGTACTGCGGAATAAAATCCATCGGGCCCGGCCGGTACAGGGAAATTCCGGCGATGATATCCTCGAGGCTCTGCGGTTTTAACTCCTTCATGAAGTTTTTCATTCCCGCACTCTCGAGCTGGAACACACCGACCGTTTTCGATGCGCCGATCATGCCGAGCACTTTCGGATCGTTGTAATCGATGTGAAGCAGATCAATTTTCTTATTGCTGTAACGCTCTGCGAGCTTTGTCGCATTCTGAATGACGGTCAGGGTCCGAAGCCCTAAGAAGTCCATTTTCAGAAGTCCCAGTTCCTCAAGCGTCGTCATCGTGAACTGCGTGACGATCGTTCCGTCGCTTCCTCGCGAGAGCGGCACAAATTCCACCAGCGGACGCGAGCCGATGACAACACCGGCGGCGTGCATCGACGTGTGGCGCGGCAGACCTTCAAGTCTCCGTGACATGTCGATCAGATGTGCAACCTCTTCATTGCCCTGGTACAGCTCCCGCAGCTCGTGGTTCATCTGCAGTGCCTTGTCGATCGTGATATTCAGCTCATTCGGAATCATCTTCGCGATCGAATCGACCTGTGCATACGGCATATCCAGCACACGGCCGACATCGCGGATGACACCGCGCGCCGCCAGTGTACCGAATGTGACGATCTGTACAACGCGGTCCTTGCCGTATTTTCTCGTTACATAGTCGATGACCTCCGGGCGGCGTTCGAAGCAGAAATCCACGTCGATATCAGGCATGGTAACTCGTTCCGGGTTCAGGAAACGCTCGAACAGGAGCTGGTACCGCATCGGATCCAGCTGTGTGATGCCAAGGGTGTAGGAAACAATACTTCCGGCCGCCGATCCTCGTCCCGGTCCGACCATGATGTCGTGATCGCGCGCAAATTTGATGAAATCCCACACGATCAGGAAGTAATCGACGTAACCCATCGTTTTGATCGTATCAAGCTCGTATTTCAGCCGCGCTTTCAGTTCATCCGTCGCCGGGTGATACCGTTCCTCGAGGCCGTCGTAGCAGAGCTTATTTAAGTATTCCCAGGAAGTGTATCCTTCCGGCACATCGAATTTCGGAAGTTTCGTGACACCAAATTCGATCTCCACATTACACCGGTCTGCAATTTTCTGTGTATTTTCGATTGCCTGCGGTGCATACGGGAAGAGCGATGCCATCTCCGCCTCGGATTTCACGAAATACTGGCCGCCCTCGTAGCGCATGCGGTCCTCATCCGTGATCTTCTTTCCGGTCTGCAGGCACAGAAGAATATCGTGGGAATCCGCATCTTCTGCGTACGTGTAGTGAATATCATTCGTCGCCACCAGCTCGATGCCGGTTTCTGCCGAGAGGCGCATCAGCTGCTGATTGACCATCCGCTGCTCCGAGATGCCGTGATCCTGCAGTTCCAGGAAGAAATTACCTTTTCCGAAAATCTTCTCATACCGCAGTGCGGCCTCTTTTCCCAGCTCGTACTGGTTCCGCACCATCGCACGCGCCACCTCACCTGCAAGGCAGGCGGAAAGCGCGATAATGCCCTCGTGATACTTTTCCAGAATCTCCATGTCGACACGCGGCTTATAGTAAAATCCATCGATAAAGCCCGCCGAAACAATCTTCATCAGATTGGAATAGCCCGTATTATTTTCCGCCAGCAGAACCAGATGGTAGTACCGGTCCTCTCCGCGGCTGGTTTCGCGGTCGAAACGGGAACCCGGCGCCACGTAAACCTCACAGCCGAGGATCGGCTTGATGCCCTGCGCGCGGGCTTCTTTATAAAAATCGATACAGCCGAACATGACGCCGTGATCGGTGATCGCGGCGCTGTTCATGCCAAGCTCCTTGACTCTGGCAACGTACTCTTTGATCTTGTTCGATCCGTCCAGAAGGCTGTATTCGGTATGTACATGTAAATGCGTAAAACTCATCGTTTTCTCCTCTATTTTCCAAAGGCATGTTCCGTTGTCTCCAAGATCGTCTGCACCAGGCTGTCCGGCTCGATCGGCTTGGTCAGATGGCTGTTCATGCCCGCTGCGCGGCATCCCTCTTTGCTCTCTTCGGAGGACTGCGCCGTCATCGGGATGATCGGGACTTGTTTTGCTTCCGGAAGCTCCATGGTGCGGATCTGCCGCGCTGCCTCAAGGCCGCCCATCACAGGCATCATCAGATCCATTAAAATCACATCAAATTTCTGCGGATTCGCCGCATACTTTTCGACCGCCTCGCGGCCGTTCCATGCCTCTTCCACCGTCGCACCGTGATCGGTCAGGTAAAACTCGGCGATTTCCATGTTGATCTCATTATCCTCGACAAGCAGAACGTGGAAGCGGACAAGCTCTTTTCCTGCGATCCGTGTCTTTACTTCCTGAATCCGCTGTCCCTCGCAGTCAATATAAAACGGAAGCCGGAATACATACGTCGTTCCGACGCCCTGCTGGCTCGTTACCTCGATCGTGCCCTGCATTTTTTCGATCAGTTCTTTGACGATCGACATGCCAAGGCCCGTTCCCTTGTACTGCGTTCTCGCACCAGACTTCTCCTGTGTGAACGGATGGAACAGCTCTTTTTCGATAAATTCGCTGCTCATTCCGATGCCGCTGTCCGTGATGCGGAACTCGTAGACGACCCGGGTTCCGTCGCAGGAGACTTCGCCCGCATACGTATCGATCATTCCGCCCGGCTTGTTGTACTTGATTGCATTGCTGAAGAGATTCAGCATAATCTGCCGCAGGCGCAGCGGACTGCCGATCAGTCTCGTGTGCGTCAGCTCACCGCGGTGCGTACAGTGGGTAATACCCATCTCCGTAATCTGCGCATTGACAAGGGATGCCACATCATCCATCAGATGCTTCAGGTCAAAAGAAGCGCTCTCGATCGTCTCTTTTCCGGACTCCAGCTTATTCATATCGAGCACATCGTTGACGAGTGCCAGCAGATGGCTTGCGGAAAGATTGATTTTATCGAGGCAGTCGTCCACTTTTGCCTCATCCTGCCGGTTTTTGCGGATGATATCCAGCATGCCCATAATGCCATTGATCGGCGTGCGCACATCGTGGCTCATGCGGTTCATAAATTCTGTTTTTGCACGACTTGCACTGTCTGCAGCTCTAAAGGCATCCTGAAGCTGTATCTTCTCCCTCTCTTCCCGGCTGTGGAACTCTGACGTATCACGGAAAAGGATCATGCCGTGTACCACAACGCTCTCCCGCTTTGTCTTTCGGTCGTAGACGGTATCCTGTGACATAAGAACCGTCTTCTGCAGCCATATTCTTCTGCCGGACTCATCTGTTTCCTGATACTCCACGACTACCTGCTTATCTCCGTTTTCAAAGCGCTGCAGCAGTTTCTTCGAGGAATCCACAATGCGGTATGATTCCAATGTCTCCTCCGCGACAAAAGCACTGCATTCCCCGCAGTATTTCTCGTAGGAACACGGCAGATCTATATTGAGGCCAAATTTCTTCTGCCCGCTGTGGTAAAAAATCTGCTCCAGCGAATCATTCGTCAGATCAACGGCGAACACGGCCTCGGCCGTCTCGAGAAGTGCCTCGGCGTAGTGGCTGTTTTCAATGATCGACTGTTTCATCTGTTCATAGTATTGGTCGAGCTGTTCTTTTTCATTCCGAGCAGCTTCCTCATTGAAGCGGAACCGCTCAAAGCCCATCAGAAAATGGTGCAGTCCGCCGTCCTCGGCCGCGTCGTAGAACAGAATGGTGACTTTTCCCCGGCAGAGCGCTTCCCCTTCGCTGCCCTCCCGATACTCGCACAGAATTTCTACGCTCTCTTCTCCCTTCTGATAGCACTCCTTCAGATGGGTAAGATCCAGCATTCTACGCATTTCCTTTCTCTTTTCCTCATCCGTGATGCCCTGCACAATATGCTCGGCCGCACCGGTATAGCTGCCGTCCTCGGCAAGGAAAAAGCCCGAAACGGCGCGCAGAATCCGGTACTGGTCCTGTCTTGCATTACAGTAAATACAGTTGGAAAAATGGTATCCCTTTTTCTTTACGACGTCCAGCGCTTCCAGGCTGATCTTCCGCTCTGCGGCGGATTCTTCCATCTTCGCGCGGTTTTTGTCGATATACATGTTCTGGTCCGCATGGCGGAACAGTTCCCGGATATCACAGTCTTCAAATTCCGTGGACAGTGCATAGCCTCCGGCGTAGCTGATCGGCATCTCCGGGTGCTGGCGGGAATATTCTGCCGTCTGCGTGCGGATGTGATTCATGCACGCTTCCACTTCTTCGCGGTTCAGTCCGCGCAGAATGGCAAGAAACTCATCTCCGCCGTTTCTTCCGACGAAATACTCCTCCGGGACTGCTTTTCGAAGCTGAACGGCAAAGGAACGGATATATTCGTCTCCCTTGTCGTGACCCAGACTGTTGTTGATCGTGCGCAGATTGTTGAGGTCAAACACACAGACCGCATACACGCCGGAAATTTCTTCTCCTCCGTCGCTTCCCTCCAGAATCTCTTCGCATTTATTTTTATTTGGCAGGCCCGTCGCCTCATCGAGATAGATTTTCTTCTGCAGAATACGGTTCATCGCCGCATAGCGGACGGCCTTGATCAGCTCCATGCCGATGACAAACACCAGACCGATGATATCTCCTACTACTACCTGCTCCAGCTTCTTCAGCGAAGACGCCATTCTCTGCGAATACGCTTCCGCAAGGCCCGTCGCCTCGTCACAGATTTTGAAAAAGGTCTCACTCTTTTCGATAATCGCGGTATTCTCATATCCTTTTTCACGCACCAGCAGAATCTCTGCCTTCAGCTCTTCAAAATACGATGCCAGCTCAGTCATCTTATCCTGAAAATCCCGGTCATCCAGGCGCACCAGATCCAGCTCGCTGCTTCCGTTCTGCAGACCGTCGATATAAGCGTTGATGTCTGCAATCATCGTATCCTGCGGTTCTCCCGCATCCTCCAGCTTGATAATCCGCTGCGTTTTTCCGCGTACCAGACCGGCATAGTTGACAACGCGGGCCGTTCCCTGTATTTTCTCGACCATCGACATAATGCAGAAAAACAGAATAATCAGAATGATCGTCAAAACCGTCATTGCGGTTTTGGAAATAAAGGATGTTTTTTTCTTACTTTTCTTTTTCTTCATCGCTCTCCATCAGATCCTGTGTCATTTTTTGTCATATAGATCATATTATAAGCGCAATCCTCTCTTCGCGCAACCGCAAACCGGGCGCAGAAAAAATTTCAAAATTTTATCTGCTGTCTGACACAAAAAAACGGACACCGGAGAGGATGTGCTTCCTGTCCAGTGCCCGATCTTTTCTTATTTTGCTTTTTCTGCCGTCCAGATTTTACCGTCGCGGATGACAACCTGTTTTTCTTTCATCAGATGGCCGACCGCGCGCTTAAATGCTGCTTTGCTGAGGCCAAATTCTCTCTGAATCACTTCCGGTGATGCTTTGTCATCAAACGGAAGGACACCTGCAAATTCCTCGATCACAGAAAGAACGCTCTCTGCATCGATTGCGATCTGCTCGTACGCTTTTCCGCGTGCGGACAGGGAGAGTTTTCCGTCCTCTTTGACTTCTGTAACGCGGCACTCAAGTTCCTGGCCGACATGATAGTCTGCCTGTGCTTCTCTCTTTGGAATCAGGCCGGAGTAGCGGTCATCAACAGCAACGAAAACGCCGAAGTTTCCGCTGATCTCGTAGATTCTTCCCTTTACGGTATCGCCTACGACGTACGGAGAATTGGTTTTCAGGAAATGGTAAACCTTCATCGTTGCGCAGAGACGGTCGCTCTTGTCGATGTAGAGGGAAACCAGAACCTCATCACCTGGATGGAGGCGGCGGGTCTGCTGTTTAAACGGAAGAAACAGATCTTTTTCCAGACCCCAGTCCAGAAATGCTCCGATCTTTCCGGTAGCAGCTACGTTTAAGACAGCCAGCTCTCCAAGCACCAGCTTCGGCTCTCTGGTTGTCGCAATCAGACGGTCGCTGGAATCGCGGTACAGAAATACTTCCAGCTCATCTCCCTCTTTTGTTCCTTCCGGCACCTGTTTGATCGGCAGAAGAACGCGTTCCTTCTCGCCTGCTTCCCGGGTCTCCCCAAGATAAATACCGAATTCTACTTTCTTTACTACTACCAGCTTTTGCTTTCTTCCTATATTTAACATTTGACTTCCTTTCTTACTGCTCGCCGAGAGCCTTCATGCTCATCTCCTCGAGCAGGTCGCTCTTGATGTGGTACAGCTTGTCGGACAGATCCACGTAAACCTCATGCGGATTGACCAGACGTTTGGACTCCTCCCAGAGGGTATCTTTCTCTCTGGTGCAGATGTCGCGGATCTCCATGACGGATGGAGAAGTGTAGACGCATGCGCCCTTCTGGAAAATCGGAACGAGGAGCTCGCGTAAGGTGTAGGTTCCGCCTTTGATCTTTGTCTTTTTCCAGGTCTCGATCGGGTCGAAGATGATCATATCTTTGCTCTCGTCGAAGGTCTCGTCTGCGAGGCAGATCAGGTCGGCACGGATCTTTCCGGTTTCTTTATCATAAATACGATAAATCGTCTTATTGCCCGGGTTTGTTACTTTCTCGGAGTTCTCGGACAGCTTGATCTTCGGTGTGAATTCTGCGTCATCTTTATCTTTTGCTGCTGCCAGCTTGTAAACGCCGCCGAATGCCGGCCAGTCACCGGATGTGATCAGGTTGGTGCCGACGCCCCAGGAATTGATCTTCGCACCCTGGGTTTTCAGGCTGTCGATCAGGTACTCATCGAGGTCACTGGATGCGGAAATGATGGCATCGCCGAAACCTTCTGCCTCGAGCATCTGATATGCTTTTTTCGACAGGTAAGCCAGGTCACCGCTGTCGATGCGGATGCCGTAGCCCTTCATCGGTAAGCCCTCTGCTCTCATCTCTTTGAAGACGCGGATCGCATTCGGAACACCGGATTCGAGAACATCGTAGGTGTCTACGAGAAGAATGCAGGCTTTCGGATACATTTTCGCATACGTTTTGAATGCGGTGTACTCATCCGGGAAGCTCATGATCCAGCTGTGTGCGTGGGTTCCCTTGACTGGAACGTCAAACATCTGTCCGGTCAGGACATTGGAGGTTCCGATGCAGCCGCCGATCATGGCAGCACGCGCGCCGTAGATACCGGCATCCGGTCCCTGTGCACGGCGGAGTCCAAACTCCATGATGCCGTCGCCCTTTGCCGCGTAAACAACGCGGGATGCTTTCGTCGCGATCAGGCTCTGATGGTTGATCATGTTCAGAATCGCGGTCTCTACAAGCTGTGCCTCCATGATCGGAGCGACAACTTTTAAGAGCGGTTCTCTTGGGAATACGACGGTTCCTTCCGGGATCGCATAGATATCTCCGGTGAAATGGAAGCCTCTTAAATACTCCAGGAAATCATCGTTGAAAATATGGAGGGAACGGAGATAGTCGATGTCATCCGGTGAAAAGTGAAGATCGCGGACATACTCGATTACCTGCTCAAGTCCTGCACATACGGCGTATGCGCCGCCGCATGGATTCTTTCTGTAAAATGCATCAAATACCACGATCTGATCGGACGGGTTCTCGTAGTAGCCCTGCATCATGGTAAGTTCATATAAATCGGTTAACAGTGTAAGGTTCTGCGCTCTCATGGCAAATTCCCCTTTCCTCATTGTGTTTATTACGTTCGTATCGTATCTTATTCTTTCCGATTGTACCACAATCATTGAAATTCCACAACTACGTATGGCTGTCCTTTTTCATCGTTCAGCGAGATAAAACAGCCGTTTTCCGTCTCGGCGCGCAGCGGATGCAGGACGTCACCGAGGTGCGCCTGCTGTTTGTATTCGGCGCGCATCCGGCGCACGGTGAAGTTCTTCGGAAGGCATTCACCGGCAAGGGAAATGAACTGTGCGTTGTTGACGTGGTGGTTCGTATCGAGGTTGTGCGGCCGCACCGGGAACGGTTCGCCGATGAAATCTGCTTCCGGCATTTTCACTTTGCGCTCGCCGAAATCCTCGTCGATCGGACCGTCAATGCCGTAGGCGTCTGTCGTCTCTTTCGGTGCGCGGACGGGATGACCCGTTTCCATATTGACGTAAGACCAGATGGAGTTGGCACAGGCGAGCATTTCGCCGTCTTCTGTTTCCATCGTGAAGTTACGCATGCCAAGAAATCCTTTGAAGCCGCTCGCCCATGTAGTGATTTTTACCGCTTCACCGAGGGATGGATTGCGGCGCACATGAATCTGCCACGCGGACAGCACCCAGGCACAGCCTCGTTTTTTGAGCTCCGCAACGCCCTCGCCGATCGCTTCCGACTGGAAGGTACTGCAGTCCTGAAAGTAATTGATCAGCCCCGGCAGGGTGAGATTTCCGTCCTCACCGATTTCGCTGTAGCGGATTCTGCTTGTAAAGGAATACTTCATCGTTTGGTTCCTCCTGCTATATTTTTAATCTTTGACCGAAAATGTTTTGTCAAGCGGATGTTCGCCAAAGTTTCGAGCAAACACAGACTTTGGCTCATTGCCTGCACAAATCGAAAAAGGCCTCAGGTACGAGACCTGAGACCTTTCAATGAGCTGGGCTACCTGGATTCGAACCAGGAACTGACGGAGTCAGAGTCCGTTGCCTTACCGTTTGGCGATAGCCCATTGCCTTGCGACAAGATGTATAATACACTATCGCAAGAGAAAAGTCAACACCTTTTTTGAAATTTTTTTATTTTTTTCAAAAAACTGACTTTTGGAACATTTTGGAAGGGATTTGACGGCTCAACCCGGCCGTTGTCACTCTCCCGCCACGTATTTTTTGTCGATGTTGACGACGCATTCATACTTCTCATCCATTTCCTTCATCAGCGCCCCGATCTGCCCGATCACGCGATCACAGTCTTTCTTCTTATAAGAATACGGGATTTCAAGATCAAAAATCAGCTTCTTTTTCTCCGCCCCGTTGATCATACGGAAATCGTGGAAGGAAAGCTCCGGATCGAGAATGGAAATTACGTTTCTTACCTTCTCCTTTGTCGCAAGAACCGTCGCATCGTGGATCTCCACCGGATCCATGTGGATGACCAGCAGAATCCCCAGTTTTTCACCGACCTCATGTTCAATGCGGTCGATAATATCATGCGATACCTCGATATCGACATCTCGCGGCACCTCCGCATGGATCGATGCCATACTTCTGCCAGGCCCGTAGTTGTGGACAATCAGATCATGGGTTCCTACAATTCCTTCATAGGAAGCAACCTCTTTCATGATCCGTGCATACAGATCCGGATCCGCGCCCTGCCCAATCAGCGGTTCCAATGTATCTTTTGCAATGGAAATACCGGACCACATAACGAGTACCGCCACAACAAGTCCTGCGATTGCGTCGATATTAACCGAAAGGAAATGGCAGATCAATGTAGAAGCGATCGTTGCGCTCGTCGTGATCACGTCGCCCATGGAATCCGCCGACGTTGCCAGCATCACCTTCGACTGAATGCGGTTTCCCAGTTTTCGGTTGAAAAGCGCCATCCACAGCTTTACACCAACCGAGAGCACCAGAATCAAAAACGGAACCATCTGAAATGTGATCTCTTCCGGATTGCGGATTTTCTCCAGGGAGCTCTTTAAAAACGTAAAGCCGACTTCAATAACCAGAAACGAAACGATCAGCGCTGCAATATACTCGATCCGCCCATGCCCGAACGGATGCTCTTTGTCGGCCGGTTTGTTTGCCATCTTCACACCGACGAAGCTGATGACCGAAGATGCCGCATCGGAAAGGTTATTGAACGCATCCGCCATGATCGCCAAAGAGTTCATTCCGGCACCGATCAGCAGCTTTGCCGTAAACAGCAGAATGTTGCAGCAGATTCCCACGATGCTTGACAAAATGCCGTAGCTCGTGCGCACATCCGCGTTGTCGGTTTTCTCATAATCTTTTACAAAACGTCTTACCAGAAAATCTGTCATGGTTCCCCCTTCTTTTAAAAAAAGGCCTCCTGCATTGCCGCGGAGCCCTTACGTTTTCTCTGTCTTTTTCTATAGTAGGCAGTGTCGGAAAAAAAGTCAAGCCTAACATATTTTCGGGATTTCTACTAATAATTACAGGGGACTCTTCCGGCAGCATTTGACAATTGAATGAGAGTTTTTCTTTTCCCTCTGCCTTTTGAGTCCCCTATAATTTGATTTTTATTTTACTTTATAAATTTTCGCCATATCCTGCACATACAGCGGATAGAACCGATAGCCCGCAAAGTCGCTCCGAAGAGCAACCTCACATGCCATATCCTCGATATACAGGTTTGCCGCATCGTCACAGAGCAGTGTTTCCATTTTTTTGTAAAGCTCAACCTGCTCCTCTTCATCCGTGCTGGTCTTAACCTGCTGATACAGTTTATCATACTCTTCGTTGCTGTAGTTGATAAAGTTCTTGGATGATGTTGAGGTAAACCGTTCCAGCAACGCGCGTCCGGTCAGATATGCCGCGTCAACGCCGACAACCGTGGACTGGAACTTCCGGTCTGCATATACATCCGACAGCCAGCTGTCCCACTCGACCTGCTGAATTTTGGCAGTAACACCGATCGCTTTAAGCTGCTCTACCAGAACCTGGGCTGTATCGATATGCTGCTGATAATTGTTTGGCACTGTAATCGTAAGCTCAAATCCATCTGGGTATCCGGCTTCTTTTAACAGTTCTTTTGCCTTCTCAATATCCTGATTATATCGCTCTGACAGTTCCGGCACATAATATTTTCCAAATGCCGGGAACATGCTGCTTCCGATGATCGTTCCTTTTCCGTCCGCAATCATATCCAGCACTTCCTGACGGTTTGCCGCATAGCAGAGCGCCTGGCGCACCTTCACATTGTTGAGCGGTTCCACGGCATTGTTCAGATACAGCGCCTGTACCAGGTTCATACCGCCGTCATAAATCGTAAAATCGGAATCTTCGGCAAGCTGCGCTGTCTGTGTGGAACTGAGACGTGCATACATGTCCAGTGTACCGGATTTCAGGTTTGTTACGACTGCATTGCTGTCCTTGACAATTCGAAATGTTACCTTGTCCAGATACGCCTGATTTTCCGTATCCCAGTAATCGCTGAATTTTTCAAGGACAATGTTTTCCTGCGGGGACCGTGATACATAGTGGAACGGGCCTGTTCCGACCGGATCTGCTTCCAGATCTTCCACATGCTCAGGTACAATCGCCACCGTCAGATAGGCAAGAAACTCGGTGTCTGCCTCTTTTAAATAGATGTCGATCGTGCTCTCGTCCGGAATTTCAACCTTGTCTACATTGGAAAATGCCTCTACCAGAGGCGTTCCGTCTCCGTTGATACCCGCACAGCGTTCGATTGAATATTTTACATCCTCTGCAGTGACGGTCGTTCCATCGTGGAATTTGACACCATTCCGGAGCTTGAAGGTATAAACCTTTCCATCCTCCGAGATCGAATGGCTCTCTGCCACCGCATCGTTCAGATTTCCTTCTTCATCGGGCTTTACAAGGCCCTCATAAATATTGAATAGGATTTCTTTCGTTCCTGCCGCAACAGATTTGTGTGGGTCAAGACTATCCTCAATGTCCTGAGGAATTCCTACCGTGATGGAACCTCCCATAACAGGCTCCCCTGTCGGGGTTGATTCCGTTGATACCTGAGAACTTGTGGTATCGGAAGAATCTGCTTTCCCATCCTTGCCATCCTGGCATCCGCCAAGTACAACAGTAAGAGCTGCAACTAAAAGCAGCGCAAGTACGCTTCTTCTTTTCTTCATGATTTCTCCTTTTGATACGAGTTCTCTCATTTTGTAATTGTCACGCCTATTGTATCCGACCTGTTCCCAAATAGCAAGTACATTATTGTATACAATTTATTTTCCGAATCCGAAAATCACGTATATCCGCCCCGCGTATTCCGGATTCTTTCCTTCAGGATGTACCGGAAAAAATAAAAATTTTGCCGCCCGGGAATGTTAAAATTCCCGGGCGGCAAACGCTTTTGCTTTTTTTCTTTTATCCTTCAATGGAGATTGTCTTTTTCTGCTCCACAGCCGGTTTTGCTTCCTTCTTCGGTACGAAGAGTTTCAGCAGACCGTGTTTAAATTCAGCCTTGATATCCTCTTCGGTAATATCCTCACCTACATAGAAGCTTCTGCTGCATGCACCTGCGTAACGCTCTTTACGGATGTAGCGGCCGCTCTCTTTTTCTTTCTCGTCTTTGTCAAGACCTTTCTCTGCACTGATGGTCAGATAACCATTTTCCAGTGTGGCCTGAACTTCATCTTTTGTGAAGCCCGGAAGGTCAACCACTACCTCGTAGCCATCATCCAGCTCGCGAATATCTGTTTTCATCACATGGCTGGCTTTGCGGCCATACAGTTTCTTTTCTGTATTCTTCATCTCTTTGTCATAATCATAGAACGGAAAATCGTTGAAAAAGTCATCAAATAAATTTTCTCCAAAAATACTAGGCATTAACATAAGTCATCGCTCCTTCTTATTCTTCTCATGGAACCTGATCCATGCTTTTTCTCCGGTTTTTCTTTTCACCGGATCTTTTTGTTTACCTGTTTCTTTGGAACGGAAAGGCTTCCGGGTACCGGAGGTTTTCTTCTTTTCCTCTCTTTGTATCCCTCTTCCTTTGTTCTAGCTGTAATATAACACTTATTATTAGCACTGTCAAGAGGTGAGTGCTAATTTTTTGAGATTTTTTTTGCAAACCTTGATTTTACGGGGTTTGCAACACTTTTTCTTCCTTATAATCATCACTTTTTCTTGGTTTGACACCATTTTGACACCAATTTTTTATTTTTGGTGTCAGCTAATTGCTACGCTTTCCAGTCTTGTGATTTCACTCTCAATTCTGGACATCTCACTTACATGGTTGTATACGTCCATCGTTACGTCTATGTGGGCGTGTCCCATAATATATTGAAGAACTTTTACGTCCATTCTTTTTTCTGCCATTCTGGTACAAGCCGTATGTCGCATAATGTGAGCGGATACCGTTGGTAACAATTCAGCATTTCTATGTTCAGTCTTTGCAATTTGAACTTCTTTTTTGTTATATGCGTCTACAATATTATATAAGATATTGTTTATTGCACTAGGCATGAGCGGTCTGCCGGACTTTGCCATGAAAATGAATCCTTTATAACCGTCTATCTCAACATCTTTTCCTTTTTGAAGCATAAAGTTTAATTTCTTTTGTTCTTCAAATGCTCTTTGTACATCTGATGTCATAGGGATAGTTCGGATTCCAGAATCCGTCTTTGGCGTGGAAATATGGAATTTATAGCCATCTCCTAAATCTTTATAAATCAACTGATGGTCAATACTTACCGCTTTTGTTCTGACATCTACATCTTCCCAAGTCAATCCAATCAGTTCTCCGCACCTTACACCTGTTCCTAACATGATTCTAAGCATTGGATAATAGGTATTGTATACTTGATTATTTTTCACAAATTCCAGCATTTTTTCCTGTTGTAAAACTGTTAAGGCAATACGTTCTTCTGCCTGTCTACCATAATCACTGATAGAAAACTTTGCCGGATTTTTGCGGATAATATCATCATCAACAGCCATTTCCAGTGCCGGATAAATCATATTGTTAATAAATTTTATTGTAGAATATGCGTATCCTGCTTTAGAAAGTTTTGAGTAAAACGATTTGATGTGTGATGGTAAAATCTGAATAACCTTGATGTTTCCAATTTCATCTTTGACACGATTCTCCCATGTTTTCAGATAATTTGCTCTAGTGGATTCTTTCAGCTCCCTAGTAGACATATATCTTTCAAACAATTTATTAAGAGTAAGTTTTTTGATTGCTCCATCCGTTAAAATGTTATCTTCCAAGTCTTTTACAATCTGCTTTTCCTTTTCCCTTAATTCCGGTAAATCCTTTGCATATACTGTCAGACGTTTTCCACTTCTTATATCTGTATAACGGTAACTATATCTACCATCTTTACGCCAGCTTTCGCCCTCTCTTAATTTTCTTCCTTTATGGTCTTTTCTGCTATTTGCCATGAGAAACATTCCTTTCTGTAATAGCCCCCTTTTTTGTTCTCATGACGTGGTTATGTCTATAAATATTATACCATATATCACAAGAAACATAAATGAAAAAGGGTGTTATTCTTCCAGATATGAGAGGTAATTTTTGACTTTTTCTACCGAATAAAGAACCCTACGTCCAATCACAATTTTTGCTCCTGCCTGTTCTCCAATCTTTCTTGCAGTAGCATGACCACAAGATAACATTGCAGACAATTTATCTATATTTACCGTTATCGGCTGTGAGGTTGGTCTTTCTTTTGTTTTGTTCATCTGTCAACCCTCCTTTTACCGACCTGTATTATCGTCATTTTCTGCACACCAGTAAAAGTATCACTCTCCTTTACTATGTGCTTTTTTACAAGCAGTCAGACGGCTTCGGCAAGCTCCGCTGGTATCTCAACCATTCCCATTCCTGTGGGCTGAACCGTGTCATACGGGTGTATCATTATCCTGTGTTGCAGGTCATGGCAGAACGACTTTTCCAACGGTCGCTCCCAGATCATTGCATGAATCGCTATCTCCCGATTGGAAAAGTCACGGCGTACAACCTCTGATGGCTCACTGCAAGCACAAACGTATCTGACTGCTTTATTCACTTATCAAAGAACTGTTAGGCTCTTGTCAGCCTGTATCAATTCATTTTTACAAATGGACTGATACAGAATGATAAGAAAAAGCGGAACAGGAAAGAGGGGAGTTTGTTAAATCATGCTCCGCTCAAATATTACTTAATGTTCGTCTATTTCAAATTCACATATCATTTTCAAAAGGGCTTCTCTGATACGTCCCTTTAATTCCATATCAACCACAATGTATACGTTGCCGTATTCATCGTAAAACGGGCGTAAACAGCATTTTGATATGTAGGCTTCATAGAATAACAACAGCTTTTCTATGGCGTTTTCGTTACCGTCCACGGCTGATGATATGAGAAAAAATGATGGAAGTGTGTGTTGCTTATTCTTCATTTGTTTTCTTCTCCTTTAACTGCTTTCTGATTTCTTCAAGTGAATTTCTTCTGTGTCTGTATGATGTGCTTCGGTTGATGTTCAGCTTTTCGCCTATCTCCGAATCGCTCATATCCAAGAAGAAAAACATCAATACAATGTTCCGACTCTGCTCCGGCAACTGTTTCAGTGCTTCTGCAAGTTCTTCATCAAGTACACGGATTTCTGTACCGCACACATCGAATGTTGTATATTCACTTTCGTAATCGTCCCATACAATCAATTTCTCAACAACAATCTCTGGAAGCTCACAAAAGGATACTTCCTTTGCCTGTCGTCTGGCTAATTCCTTGCGGTAATTACGGACAATTCCTTTCACAACTTTTTTGAGCTTACAGTCGAACTGACACTGTATCGTCTTTTGGAAGTCTGACGGTTTCACAATCACACCCCCTTTCCGTTATGAAGTAAAAAGTATGTATCCCTCTTTCCGCACCATATCTGTACAGCAGGGTGTGATTTGTTGCAGAATCAAAAAAATTCTTTATGTTATAAAAAAGACAAAATGCGTCTGCTCGCAGAACGCAAGTAAACGCATAGGAAATAAAAAAGCCAGTATATTGAATTGTCAGTTCGTATTTATAGTCGAAATTACCCGGAGAGGGAGCTACGCTTTTTTTAATTGATGTAACTCATGTACACTATGAATAACCAAAACAGACACGGTAAATCAACCTCCAATCGGCTACCGTGTCCCTGCAAGTCGTCATAGGTTTGTGTAAACGCAAAGAAACGGCGGCTCTGAAAATCAAAGTCGCCGTTTCATACGCGCATGAAAATATGTCTGCTCCACGACGGCTTTTTTTCTTTTGCCGTCGTCCGGCAGATTGCATTTTTATTCTTTACTTATATGCTATATGTTAATTTTGTGGATTTCATAAAGATTTGAAAAATAATGAGCGATACCGCAGTACCGCTCACCAAATTTCTAATATGGAATTTTGATAATAACCTGTGCGCCGCCAGTCTTTTTAGAATTGCTTAAAACAAGCTGCCCGCCATGTTGCTTGATAATGCTGCTCGTGATATAAAGTCCCATACCAAAGTGCATATTAGAAATTCTGCTTTTGTCGCCCATGAAAAACTGTTCCTGTGCATGGTGTAGGGACTCTGGCGTGAAGCCGCTTCCCTCGTCTGTTATGGATATGTGCAAAAAGCAGTCTGTCATTTGCACTGTTACATAAATTGTCCCCTGTGTTGGAGAGTAGTCTAACGCATTGCTTATCACATTCATAATTGCCCGTTCCAACAGCAACTTATCCGCTTTGAGTGCGCCCAAGTCAGCTCCCGTTTCCATGTGCAGACAAATTCCTTTAGTAAGGCATAAAGAGCTTGCCTGCGTTTCAATCCGTCTCATGTAATCAGCTATATCAAATTTTTCTAAATGAAGCTGATACCCGGCGACTGTCCGGGAAATGTCAATTAACGTCTTAATATAAATGCCTATCTGCTCGGAACTTTCAGTGATGTAACCCGCATATAGACGTTGCTCGTCGTCAAGCTCTGTTTCACTTATCAAATCAATATTTCCTTGAATGACGGTCAAAGGTGTTTTCAAATCATGAGCGAGTGCTGCAATCTGTTCTCTTTGTAATTGTTCCGCGTGCCATTGCTTCTCTAAAGATATTTTCAGATTATCTTTCATATTAGCAAAAGAACAAAGTACATCCTCAAATTCTTTGATTTTTGAATGTTCCACTTCAAAATCAAGATTTTGTCCGGCAACCTGCCTTGTTGCTTCAAAAAGCGGGGAGAGCTGCGCCCGCATATTTTTTGCAAACTTCGCTGTCAATATCACGCATACCGCAATACAGTTGATTGCTATGAGAATATAAAGCAGAATTTCCGGTGAGGGAAAATGTTCATAAAGCCATTCATTTGTAAATTGTGAGCCGATGTAATATTGTAGCACCACATATTCATTTTCGCGGGTCACAAGCAAATACTGTTTGTTGAGGTTTGTATTTATCTTCCCGGATATTGCGTATTCCATAGCCCGGTCTAAATCGTCGCCCTCTAAGGTCGTTTCTGTCACTTGATAATTCTTATCCAGCACCAAATACTTGCAACCCATAGGAAGCTGCACATCTGTCAAATCCGGCGTTGCAGCAATAACAGGAACAAGGTTTTTTGCACTGCGTTCTGAATAATCCGCATAGGTAATAAGTCCCGTACTGGTTCCGGCTAAAATAAGACTGAATGGTATCACCACCGCACCTATTAGCCCAATCAGAAGCATACATAAGAATTTCCAAAAAGACGCTTTCAGTGATGTTGTTTTTTTTATTCCCATTTATACCCAATCCCCCAGACTGTCGCTATCGGCTGAATATCCAGTTTGTTCAATTTTGACCGGATATTCTTGATATGAGTAGAAATCGTAGAATTATCACTGTCGCCCTCTAAGCTGAAAACAGCTTCGTAAATCTGTTCTTTTGAAAATACCTGTCCTTTATTCCTTGCAAGATATTCACAAATCAGATATTCGCTTTTCGTTAAGGCAACAGGCGTGTTATCTACCCGTAATTCTTTTTCAGATAAATCAATTTTTATGCGGTCAAAGGTAAGTGCGGTATGTCGTTCCCTACGTTCACGCCGTAAGTGGGCGTTTACTCTCGCCCGCAATTCTGCAATACGAAATGGTTTTGTCAGATAGTCGTCTGCTCCCAGACCAAGCCCAAATGTGATGTCATGCTCCATTGTCTTTGCCGTCAGAAAAAGAATAGGACAGTCTACAAGGGAACGAATTTTATCACAATAGGAAAAGCCGTCTACATCTGGCATCATAATATCCAGTATAATCAAGTCATATCTGTTCAGCTTATCAATCGGTACCTGTGCGGCAGAGGTATAAGTGGTCACGAAATGCCCATCCTTTCGCAGCCCGTTTTTGACAAGCTCTAAAATAGCCTGTTCATCATCAATCATAAGGATCGTTGCCATATTGTTGCCTCCTTTCGTTGTCCTTTTTAGTATAACACAAGCTCCAAGGGTAGGAAGGTAGGAAAGCTGTCATTGTCGCTTTGCAATATAGTAGTTATCATTTACATTGACCGCAACCGCTTCCGCTTTATCGGTTCCGTAAATCTCATAGACATCTGTGTAAAACCAAAACTCTCGCCCCTGTCCGGCATTTTCCCCGTACCAGTCAATCTTGCTTAAATCTTCTTTTGACAAAGGGATTTTCGTTTCTGTATCGAATGTAACACTTTCAGCGAGAATATCAATGTAGCTGCCTAATTCATCATCTGATACCATATCAGACGTTACTTGATAAACCGTCCCGCCCCAAAGAAGTTGTGTCGCATTTTCTGGATTGACTTCAAAGCTGTCATTTATAGATTCTTCTGTTTTCTTAAAATCAAAAACAGTATCGCTATCTTTGACATTTTTGCTGATAACAGCTTTATGATACCCTCCGTTTACATCTACAATAAGATAATCGTCTGCGTTAGGAGCCGCATATACATTGAGAAAAGGAATAATGTAAGCGGCTTCTGGTGCTTTCTCCGCCAAATCCGCTAAGGATTGAAAAGTCACCGTTTCAACATTTTCTTGCAGCAATATTTTTCCGTTCTCGTCTATGGCAGCCAGCTGCCGGATATATCCAATCCATTCTCCAAGCCCGCCATTTGATACGGTATCTGCCAAAATGGTGTAATCGTTACCTTTATAGGAAAAACGTGTTACATTTTCCGTATTCAAATAGCATTGTTCCTTGTCACTGGAATATTCTTCGATTCTGTCCTGTAAAGTACAGCCAGCAAGAGCCACACAAACGATAAAGGTAAACAGCAGAAGTAGCATTATTTTTTTGCTTTTATTCATAATTTTTTCTTCCCTCCCAATGAGAAAACCATAATAAGGTCAGCAACAAGCCACCTGTCGTTAATGCTGCAATCCATATTTTTTCTGTTCCATAGTTGAAAATTTGTCGGCTCAAAATATCCTGTACCCAATTCATAGACCATGCAAAGGGGATATACCGGGCTACACCTTTCAGCTCAATATTGCTATATAAGATACATTGCAGACTTTCAAACACGCCCCAAAACAGGGATAACCCTAATCCAAATTTGAAGCTAAGGAACAGGTGCAAGATGTATATTATAAAATTACAAAAAGCCATCCCGGCGGCGGCTCCAATGAGCATTCCGAGCTGCACTGTATCAGCCATTCCCAAAAGATGTATGCCAATCACAAATAACAGGAACAGAAAGAACAATGCAAATACCCCCGAACCATAAAGATAAGTTAATTTTGCAAGCATATTTTTGTGTCTGTTTGGTACAGCAAGCAGCGTTTGGAAGTGTGAAGCCTTTTCTTCCAGTGCAACGTTCAGACCAACAATAACGCTTATCAACACCGGAAAAAACGTTGTCGTAATTTCCAATATCATTTTGAGCTTTTTACTGTCTGCGGTGCTGGCATACTGGGAATAGTAAGCAAGAAATAACAATGCCCCCATAACGGGTACACAAAAATGAATAGCCCAAAACGATGTATGCTTCGTTTTTTCCTGTTCAGAACGAAGCGCATAAATAAAACCCATTTCTGTCTACCTCCCTTTGGAAAAATCCTTTGCGTCGGCATAGGATAAAATAAGAAACAAGAGTATTGACAACGAAATGGAAATCATAATGGCTATAGAAAATCCACAATTCCCCGCATAAGTTCCGTTTATTTCAATTCCCATAAGTGGCTCTGCCAGTTTTGCTGCCCAACAATACGGTACAAACCACCATGCTATTGTATTTCCTAATGCGGTAGCAGTAGATAGGACAATCCCAAGTATTGTATTTAACACAATCGGCACAAACATTCCCGTTTTGCGTGCTAAGTACAGACACAAAGGAATTTGCCAGACAGACGCAAGGATAATTCCGATACTTCCTGTAATGCTGTGTAAAAGAGAATATACTGCCGTTGCCGGAGCAATGATATTACTGATAGAAATAAGCAATGCTAAAAATATCGCTGAAACAAGCAGTTTTTCGACTAAGATAATGCCCTTGGCAAATTCAAATCTCGAAAGATTTACAGGCATAGAAAATACCGAATAGTATTTCCCGGCGTTTTCTTCTTTTCTGTGTGACAAAGAACACAAAATTGCGATTGCTCCCGGAAGCAGGAACGCATACCACCAGTAAAGCGTCATGTACTGATACCCTATATATCCACCCATAAGCCATGCAAAAATAGCCGTAATTAGCGGAACAATGAAAATCAGTTTGTTCGATATTGTCCTCTTGAATTTCAAATGTTCTGATTTTAGATAGTCCATGCCTTAACCCTCCCTGTGATTGCTTTTTACAACGTCCATAAAAAGCTGTTCCAAATTTTCGTTTGCATTAAGTTTTCCCTCATAGCCTAAGACGCCGCCCGCAATAATGCCGATGTGGTCAGCGGTCTGTTGTACCTCGGAGAGAATATGACTTGATAAAATAACGGTAATACCCTTTGCAGGAAAGGAACGGATAAGCTCTCTAAGTTCTTCAATCCCAATCGGGTCAAGCCCGTTGGTTGGTTCATCAAGTATGAGCAGCTTCGGGTTGTTTAGTAATGCAACTGCAATTCCAAGACGCTGTTTCATACCAAGAGAAAACTGTCCGGCTCTTTTCTTGCCTGTTTCCGTCAGCCGGACGATTTGCAGCACTTCGTCAATCCGCTTATCTGTCAGCCCTAACACGGTAGTTCTCACTTTCAGATTTTCATAGGCGGTTAGGTTCTCATAAAGCGGTGGCATTTCAATCAATGCCCCGATATGGTTTAAGTCGCTACGCTTCCATGTATGACCGTCAAATTCGATGTTTCCAGAAGTCGGTTTCAAAATGCCAGTAATCATTTTTAGTGTTGTAGATTTTCCAGCTCCGTTCGGTCCAAGCAGTCCATAGACAGAATTTCTTTCAATGTTCAGAGAAATATTGTTTACAACCGTTTGCCCGCTGAAAGATTTGCAAAGGTTTGTTGTTTTTAAAATCATTTCCATATTTTGTGATACCCTTTCTTTTGATTATGAATAAAGAATAGTTTCTATTTTTGAAGATTTCATAAAGAATTTAAAATTTATCCAATCATATATTAGGAATTATTTAAGCTAGATGTAGGAATTGTATAGACGTATCTTGAAAAAGTTAGGAACTATACAATATAGCAGGGTGAATAATTATGGCTAAAAGACCTGTACCACTTTATGACTTCGCAGCTTTCGGGCAAGCGATAAAAGCGGCGCGGACAGCGAGAAAGGAAAGTCGCAAAGATGTAAGCGACGCAATGAATATTTCTCCGCGTTACCTTACCAATATTGAAAATAAGGGACAACAACCAAGCCTGCAAATCTTTTATGAGCTTGTGACACGCTATAACATATCGGTAGACCAATTCTTTTTTCCGAATAGAGACACTGAAAAATCCACTCAGCGGCGGCAGCTTGATACTCTGCTTGACAATATCAGCGATAAGGGATTAAGGATTGTGACTGCTACGGCGAAAGAGGTTGCGGAAATCGAAAACTCGGACAAATAAGCTGTCCGTACACAACTGAATATGACAGAAAGAAACGTTGCAACCTTTACGGGATTGCAGCGTTTTTTCTTTGTTCTCTTTGGCAAAACAAACCATTCGTTTGTAATATATGACAGCAAATAAAAGGCTTACACCCTATACCGAAATGTAAGCCTTTTGATTTTATCCTACAATCTTCCAGTTATCGTCCTTATGAAGTAAAAGCTCATACTGTGAGATTTGTGTCATTTTCGACTTGTTATCCAGATATTTCACAGACACACTGACCTTGAGGTTGTTGCTGTCTTTGGTAAAGACAGGGTTTACCAGTTCTGAAAATACATAGTCGCCGGAGACAGGAGCAAGCACTCCGGCTTTAACATAATAGGCAAGTTCTTTTTCCGTAGCTGTCGGATAGAGCTTAAAGAATGTTTCCAAGAAAGCGGTAGCGTCCTTGACTGTATCGGAGCTGACACTGACATCGGCTTCCTGTGCTTTCGGTTCATACTTTGATTTCTGTACTGCCGGAGCGAGGGTAGGATTCTGGGTAATGACCATTGCACCGTCCTTATCCACATGAACGGTTACAGTATAGTTTTCTGTGACTGCCTGTGTCTGTTCTCCCTCTTTTACCTGCTGATCTACTTCGTAGGCAACGGTAAAATCGTCCGTTCCAGACTGCTTTACATTCCAGACCAGCACATTTGTAACGGTCGCACTGGTTGGTATGTCCGTTCTGATGGTATCGGCGTTCAAATCCTGTAATTCTTTGGTAAGGTATTTACTGATTTCTGTTGTCCTTGCTTCAATGGCTTCCTTGCTGGTATCCCATGAGTAGTAGGCTTTCGCAAAGTTCTTAACGAAATTCTCAATCCCATTGGTATCGTTCAATCGTAGCTGAATGATTTCTTTTTCATGTACCGTGTGGGTGTCAATGGCGGTAAAGTTCTTGTACACGCCAAAACTGGTGCTTGCAAGAAGTACCGCCCACAAAAGCAGGACAGATTTCTTGTGTGTCCCGACTTTCATGGTACGCACTTTCTTTTCTTTGGGTTCTTTCATTGTTTTTTCTTTCTTCTTAAACATATTTCAAGTCCTTTCTATTGCTTAATTCTTCCGGCACAAATGATGTGCTGTTGCCAGTAGGCAGAGGTCAAATCGGTATAACCAATGGGATTTCCGGCATGGTACATCTGATTATTTCCAGCATAAATACCCACATGGGTAACATAGTCACTGGTATTGTAAGTGGAATGGAAAAATACCAAATCGCCAGCCTGTGCCTGTGACAATGGGATATGCTGTGTTGCGTCATACTGTGCCTGTGCGGTTCGTGGCAAACTAATTCCGGCTTTTCCGTAGCACCACTGGGTAAGACCAGAACAGTCAAAAGAGGTGTTCGGATTACTGCCACCATAGACATATTTCCAGCCTTGATATTTCAATGCTTCATTCATAACCGCCTGTACGGTTGCGTTGCTGAACTGCTTTACAGTCAGATATTGGTTGACCAGCTCCACATAAAACATATTTCCGTAGTTATAACGCCAGCCACCATTTTTACTGACAGCTATCGGATTTGTATAGGTCACTTTTGTACCGCCGGATTTATTCTTTGCGAAATTCTCTGCAAGATTGAAGCTGTGCTTTTTCCCATTCTTCGCAACATAGTCTGCATAGCCACCACCATAGTTATAAGATTGAATAACTACGTTAATGTCCGTCATGCCTTTGGCTTTACAGGAAGAAAGCAGGGACGCAAAATATTTACACCCCTGCTTGATAGAATCCTCTGTACTTAATGAGTTCGGCGGTAGCCCCAGACTTTCACTGGACTGCATGACATCGGTAGCTGTACCGCCACTTTCCACCTGTATGATAGCAAGCAGGACGTTCACATACTCCGAGATACCGTTTTCTCTGGCGTATTTTTCTACCATTGGCTGATGTCTGAGGACATCGGCTGACAGGTTCATGCCAGAATAGACAGGCAAATAACTGTTGGAACTGTCGTCATCTTCGCCGGAAATCAATATCCCGAAAAAGAGAATGATGGAGAAAAGGACAGGAAATATCGTACCTATGATAAGGATACGCTTTAATCTCATTTCTTCCGTCCTTTCTCTGGTTGCTTCGTAACAGTCTTACGATTTTGTTTTTGGTTGACCTGTGTTTTCTGTACTGTAGATTTCTTATGATTGCTGATGGATTCTGCTACGTTTGGCTGGTTCGCTCTGGCAACAGATTTAACCTGCTGTTCCTGTCTGATATTGGTTTGGACGGTTTCTTTTCCAGCCTTGATTTCTGCATTTTTTATCACAGGAGAAGTAGCAGGACGTTTCATATCCGGCTTCGTAACTATATCGGTTTGTGCTGGTTTTGGAACAGGTGTGGCAACAGGGCGTTCATGGCTTCTGGTAGCTCCGGCTGTCGCTGATCCATTCGCATGAACTGTCTGTCTTGCTTCCTGTGCTTTCTGCAATTCCTGTTTTTTCTGTGAGATATTTTCCCTGTGCAGATTGCGTTTCTGTGTACGCTGTTCCTGTCGGTTTTCCCGTTCTTCCACAACGCCACGCTTAAAGTCTGATACATTATCCTTTGCTTTCTGTTTTGCAGAGTGGACAGCATAACCAGCCTGTGTCGGCAAGTCTTTCACATTTTCTTTCAGAGAGGAAGCACTGTCACGGACTTTATTTTTCGTATCCATCACAGCACCTACCGCAGAACCGACACGGCTTCCCATGCTGGAAGAGGTATTTTCACGTTTCTTTGGCGGTTGGTTCGTTGCTGGCTTTCCGGCTCTAGCAACACTTGCACCAGCCATCGCACCTGCAACACTTCCAGCACCGACAGCCCTTGCAATCCTGTGTTCCATACGTCTTGCCCTGTGTCGCATGAACACCATCGGTCTACGGAAAATCCGGCGACCTATCTGCTGGCTGTCATTGGCATTAAGGCTGAACATACTCATTAGTTCTCCGAGTTTCATATAGATTCCGGCAAAGCAGATTATCTGCAAAAATGCCACCATGAAGAACGGGTAATCCGTGGAAATGTTGTAGAACATACTGGAAATCGAAAATGCCACAGTCACAATCAGTGTGATTCCGGCTCTTGTCATAATGGCATTGAATACACGGACAACTGCCTGTTTCGCCATGTTCTCATAGGTTGGTATCATGGACAGTAAAAAACTGATAGGTAGAAACATGGCATATATGATAAATAGTATCTGGGAAAATAACATCATTCCGGTAAGCAGGAAGATAAAGATTGTGATACCGAGATTGAAAATGAGCAGGAAGAACACCATACCCAGACGGTTGACGACCTGTGGAATAGTAAGGTTATCATTGTCGTTATCCTCAATCTCTGTTTTCACAACATTTTCCCTTGTTTCCCCATCTTCATCGGACGGGCTTGCAGATACCAGAGCTTCCACACGTTCAGCCCCGATTTCTTCGGTATCGCTGTTCCCGAATTGCAATAACAGCCACGGTTTTTCTACCTGTATCGCAAACAGGCTGTCACGGATAAGGTCTACACTGTCCTTGCCTTTGCTTTGTGAATCTGGGAGCATGATTTTTGTCCCCAAGTCCAGAGAAGCGGTGCTGATGTCCGAACTGAAATCATTGATTTTCTGTATGTAGTTGGGAGCATAAGCAATAAAGGACGCAGACACAATGAACACCACCACAAAGTTGATAACAGCGTGAAGTGCTTTGCTTGTTTCCCGTTTGAGAAGCCCTGTATAGGCGGTGTAAACACCTACAATCAGAATGATAATGAGCAGGAATCCCACATAGAATCCACTGCTGGAAAATCCATGTTCGGTCACTCCGGCAAGTGCCTGGATACTTTTCCCGATACCATCTGCCATGTCATTGATGAAGTCCAGCTTATACGCCTGTTGCACCACATATCCTGTGGCATTGCTAAGATACAGGCTGATTGTCCAGACAAAATTTGTGATACAGTAAAGCCCGTACTGCACCGATTTTCCAATGCCGTCCAGCCAGTTCCACGGTAGCCAAGACCAGCTATTGTCCACATAGAAATCAAGCTGATAGTTGGAAAGCGGATACTTTGAATACAGGTTGTCTGCATTGACCGTATCATCGACCAGTCCAGACGCATGAGCTACCGTCCCAAGTAGGGACAGCAGTACCAGCGTAACGGTCACGGCGAGCAGAACCAGTTTCAGTACATGGAATACCTTTTCTTTTGTGACAGATTTCATCATTCCAAATCCACCTCACTTTTTATCGGCGGTCTGGTATCAAAGGCATGGAGCAGTTCTACAAAGACAGGGTGTATCTGTACCACACCGACACGCCCGTATAAATCCTGCATTAAGCATTGTCCGTTCTCCAAATCCCTCAACCGTTTCTGGTTGTTTTCGTCCTCACTGTCCAGCCCGAAAAACTCTAAGGTCTGCTTGATTTCATTGGTATCTGTGGAGCGGAAAGCAAACTTTAAACCGATGTTATTTTTCAGACTTTCTTTCGATACGTCCCCAGAGGATTGTGTCACGAAATAGACTCCGGCGTTCATGGCTCTACCAGCACGCACCAGTTTATTTGAGAGTGTTTCGCCCTGTGCCACATTTAAGAACGCCCATGCTTCGTCCAAATCCACGATTTTAAAAATGCTTCGGTCACTGTGAATAAAGTCAAGGGCAAAGGTACTGATAACAATTAAGATGGATACCGACAACAGTTCAATGGTCGTGTATTCCTCAAAGGTAGTATCCTTATCCGGCAGAACCAAATCTGCAACCTGTATAATGTTGAGCTGGTTATCCAGACTGATTGCATTTTCCACCGAACCGTCCGAGAACAAAAGCTGTGCAAAATCATAGTCCGTAAAACTTTCGATATGGTCTGCAATGTTACGGGATACGGCGGTATCCTCTTTTCGCAGTTCCTCAATGACCTGCAACAGCCCGTGGTTTGTGTTCTGGGATACCGTGCGGACAGCTTTTCTAAGGACAGGGAACTTTTCGCCGTCCCTTGAAGAAATTCCTGTAAGGAATGTCAGAATGTCGATGGCAAGACTTTCAGCGTCCTTGACATCTTTCATAATCACATACGGGTCTAACAGTCCTTGATTGCTGGAATCACTGGTAATGTTTACAATGTTGATTTCCTCTGCAATCTCCGGCAGTGTTTCTTTCCAGTTCCCACGCTCACTTTTCGGGTCTAGGATAACTGCCTGTCCACCGAACAGAACGGAATAATACACCAGCAGGTTATTACAGAATGATTTTCCACCACCAAGCGAACCGACAAAAGCAGAAGCCAACGCATTTGTGACCGTACCTTTTACCCCTTGACTGGCAAGGGACGGTTGCAGGTAGATATTTCTTCCCGTATCCACGGAATATCCGATATAGATTCCTGTATTTTCGCCCAACATCTGGGTAGCACCGAAGCCAAGTCCGGCTAAAAAATCGGATTTCACATACTGGATATAATCATTGATATAACGCTTGCTGGCTGGAAGAAACTCTCCATGCAGTCCCATCATATCTCCGGCAGGACGTACCAGCTTCACGTTCAAATCATCGTAAAAGTCCTTGACTTCATCACAACGGCGTTTCAGTTCGTCAAGATCGGGTGCAGATACCCGTATGACGTAACTTAACTTGTACATACTTTCCTTGCTCTGGTCTAAATCTGTTTCCAGTTCATCGACACTGTCTAAGGCTTCCACCACATTTGAACTTGTTTCATTTCCGGCTTGATAGGCGTGATTGTCCAAGTCCTTTAATTCCTTTTTCTTATTACGGACAGTGGTTAAGGCTTTCTTATTTCCGACAATCTCAACATTCATGGACGTATCCACAGGGAATGTGAACTGCTGTTGCTGGAAATAAAAGATTTCCGAAGATGGAAAGTCCAGTTCTCCGACAATCGCATTGACCGTAAAGTAGGACACATAGCTTTCACTGTCCTCATGTTCCAGACGCAAATATCGCTGGCTTTCTTCCACCACGCAACGGGTAGGACGGATAAGGTCATAATACTTAATTAGTGTTTCTCTTTTTAATTTTCTTTTTGGAAGAGGATACACATAATCTTCATAGGCTATCCCGTCCCTGCCGTAGAGGTGTTCCATCAGATAGGCAAAATCTTTGGCTTCCAGTCGGCGGATTTTGAATCTACGGGAGATTTTGTTTTCCAGCAGTTTTTCCATCTTCGCATAACGGTTGATTTCATCATTGCTCATGGAAACAAAGTCATTCATCAGCGTGTGCCTTACCTCATTCAAAAACTCACGGAATGTCAGAAATACCGATTTTTTGATGTTCTTCAGATTGACTTCGTCCTCTGTGACCATGAGCTTGAATCCCAGAAAGAAACGGTAATCCACTTGATTGTCGCCTATCATGGATACAAGGGCTTCGGTCTGGTCGTCTATCTTTTGGATTGCTACCTCACGGAGCTTTCCAGTTACCAGCTTCTTTGACTGTTCCTGTATGCTTCGGATTGAGCTTTCGGTTGCAATCTGCAACGCATGAATCTTTCCCTCACGGGACTGTGCGATAAGCTGACGGAAGCTGTCATGCACAAGGTATTTCTGTTCTGGGGATAAGAATGAATAATTGTACGGTATCAGCTCATAGTAGGCGAACACCTCATTGTCCTTATTCCAGACAAGGTTATTGTCGATATATTTAATCGGGAACATAGGTCACACTCCTTACTGCCGTGATAGTTTCCTCAAATTTCTGCTTATGTAGGTTCACGGCTTTTCCGGCATAAGTCACTTTGGGACGCAGAGCATACAGCACCATCGTCTTGATGTAACTGTATGGCTTTTTCCCGTCAAAGGTTTTCTGTGACATAAACCATGTGAGGGCAACGGGAATCCCGAAATATTTTAAAAATGCTCCCTCAATCATGGAAAGTGGCGGTACATCTGCAAACAGAATGATGATAAATTCCGTCAGCACGAACCATGTAATCTGGGTAAAGGTCACAGGGAATGGCAGGTTTACATCATTGATGGCATACAGTACCTTTTCCACGTTCCAGATACTTGTATAACTTCGGATTTTCTTCACTTGTAAATGCTCCTTTCTTCATTTTTATAACAATAGGGACAGCCGGATTTCCCAGACTGTCCCCAAGAGAAAAGCTGACAGTAGCACCAGTGGCGGTGCTGATCTGCCAGCCCTTAACGCAGTACCTCACAGATACCAGCGTTTGTTGCAATAAATGTCCCCTCTATATCGAGGTCACGCCCGTAGGCTTCGTAGTCGATATAGTTCTGTAAAGAGGACGGGATTTCTCCGAGTACCTGTTCTTCATCAATCAGATAGTAGGCTAAATCGGTCATCGTTTCACAGCCGGAATACAGAATGATGTCGTCCTTATGTTCCACCAGTTCTTCCAGACTTCCATAGCAGGATATAAAACTGTCCAAGTCGTCCAGCAGGTAATCCGGTAATTCTTCCAACTGCTCATAGATACGGTTCAGTTCTTCGATGGAAATGTATTCGCTAATCTCCATCGGGAAGTTGTCCGTATCATGGATTGCGTATTCTTCGTACTCTGCATTTAAGCCGATACGTTCTGCAATCACTTCTTCGTCCAACGGAAAAGAGAACCAGTCCCCGACCAGTTCTCCCTCATTGTACTTGCCAAGATTGGCTATATAGACTTGCATATCATCAATCATAAGCGGTCACTTCCTTTCACTCATTGTATTCATAAAATCTGCCATGCACACACAAGAAATGTTCCGATGTTTCTTCTATACCTGACCAGTTCCGATGGTATGTAACATTGCAAAGTCCGGCTTCCAGCTCTTGCAGGTTTGAAAACCATTCTCTTTGAATTAAAGGTATATCTTCGGGTGGAATTTCACACTCCGAAATCGCAAGGCAGATATTGTTTAACAGGTCAAGGTCTGTATCTTGCAGGATTTCAAAAGGGAAATCATAATCACTGATAAGATAACGGTCACTGTCCGGCGGTAAGCCAATGGATTGTTTTAATGTTTCTATGTTGCAGGGCAGTGTAAACCATGCACAGCCTGTATCTTTTTCCTGTTCATCAAGATTGATAACAAATACTTTCATTTCTGCCATAAGCAATACCACCTGTCAAAGTTTGAACATACCGTTGTTGCAGAGAGCATAACGTCCTTTTTCTTCCAGTTCATGGGCGTAGGCTTCCAGATTAAAATATTTCTTTCCTTTTTCGGAAAGAGCAGAAAATTCAATGTTATGCTCCAAGCGGTAACGGGCAACGTCCATGATGTTGTGACACTCTGGATAAAACAAAAATTCTTCGGATTCCTGCAACAAATCCTCAACACCGCCAAAATAAGGAATCAAGTCTTTGTATGCCTGCTGAACTTCTGGCGATAAATCCGTGTAAGCAAAGTATAGCTTGTTTAATCGTCTTACAGAAGTTGTCCTTACAATATCGCCAGCAAAGGGGAGCTTCATATCTGTGATTTGATAGTCTTTGCTGTCAGCTTCCACACCGAGCAGGTCACGGAACAGCTCATAATCAATGGGTAAATCAAACCAGCGAGAGGTTTTATCCTCTGCTGATTTGGTCGTTTCAATCAATACGCTACATTCTTCCATAGGCTTTACGCTCCAATAATCTTATTGAATAACTGTAACAATACGTCTTTTACGCCGGACGCATTGAATACAAGACCAACGGCTACTAAGGCAACTACCAAGAATCCGATAAGTTTGGAAAACTCACGCTTGAATCCCAAGTAGATACCGATAACAACAATCGCCATCAGCACAAGGCTCTGTGCGTTGCTTAAAAACCAGTTATAAAGGTTCTGTCCAAAATTCATACTTTCTTTTCTCCTTTCAGTTCCATCATTTTTCGGTCAGACTGTCTGCCAGCCTGTAAAATACACATGGCAATCACGCCAACTGTTCCACCTAAAGAGAAGAACAGGAAGTCAAATAATAATCGTTGCATTTTTCAATTCTCCTTTTCTAAAATCACATCTTCGGTTGATGTGGTCTGTTGTTCGATTATCTTGTAGTGCTTTTCCGTCAGTTTCGTGGATTTACGGATTTCTTTCAGATAATCAATCCCTGTTTTCGCTGTGATTGTTTCCAGCATTTTGAGTGTCGGGTCAACCTGCCGTTGAATCCAGCGTAGGGTTCTGTCCAGTGTATAGGGTTCGGGTTTGGTCGTGAGCTTTAACGGCTCTCTGTTTTCCCCGATGAACCACGCCCAGCGGACAGATAATTTCCAGTCGCTCCGTTTCTTGTCTGCTTCCTTATCCACAAAGCGTACATAACGGTTGATGATAGAAAATGCCGTCCGTTCAGCGTCATAGTAAGTCAGCAGGTCACGGACAGCATAATAAGCACGTTCATTTTTCAACCGTATTTCAAATCTGTTTTTTATGGGTGCTTCCTCAATGGGAATCCCCAGTTTGATGTACTGCTCATAGCTTTTTTCATAGACACAGAAGTACACCTCACTTTTCAATGAGCCGATATAAAGCGTATAGCCCATGCCAGCCTTGTCCTGTTCCTCATGCTTGACCAGTTCGCCGGAAGCGTAGGACTTAAAGGAACGGAACACCGATACACATTCCTCATTCCGGCATTTTTCGGTCAGTTCTGGAATATCCAACATTCCTGTATGGTCATTGATGGCAAGGTCAAGGCGTTTCATCACACCACCGTCCACCAGAGCGTCCATAAGGAAATCATACCAGCTCCGTTCCTGTGCCAGCAGATAACTTTCAAACTGGCGACAGCCTTTTCCTTTCAGTTCCAGCAGGACACCTTTTTCTTCATCGGGAGAAGTATATACGAAAATATCTCCGATGTAGTAGTGTTCTGTATAACTGTAATGCCCGAAGTCCTCATGTATCATGTACTGAATATTGAGCTGTAAAATATCTTTGATGATATGTCCAATATCCAGTGTCGGAAACCGTATCCTCACATAATCAAACAGCATGGTAAGCGGTGCTTCTGGATTGAATTTTTCCAGAGCTTCCAAAAGTTTTACTTTCATTTCTTCTGTGACTGCCACCTTGCCGGATTCGATACGGCTTAAATGTTCACGGCTGATTCCAGCCATGACCGCAAGTTTCGTCTGGGATACACCGTATTGCAAACGTCTGTCTGCAAAATCCTGTATCCACTCTGTATCATTCAGTGCGATACCCCCTTTACGAAAAAACTGTGACATTTTATATCCGATGTCACAGCAGTAAAAAAAGCTACCAAACGCTTGATTTGAGCCAAGAATCGGTAACTTTTGTGTATGTTTCCTTGTGATTTGTGCCCCTCTGTTAGATACCGAGGGGCTTGATATATGCTGGCGTGGCTACCGCCACACCAGCAAGGCTAGTCCGTACCTGTGGCTTTCGCTTCGCACGCCACTTGTCCGTCCTGCCTTATGTGTGTAAGTTCCCCAATCGTACCTAAGAAATCATAGCCTTTGGGTACAAGGGGAGTGTAAAATTCTGATATGACACTTGTTCCCACATCACAGTATCCACGCCCTTTGATTCGCTTCTGGAAAAACTGCTTTTTCACATCACTTCCAAAGAGCATACCGTAACCGAGTTCACTCATGCGACCAAGCCCCACACGGAAGTTGAAGTTATCTCTGATACCGTCCCCGAAATACTTTGCGTCTGGACGCTGGCAAGCCACAATTAGAAAGTATCCAGCCTGTCTGCCGAGCATGACAATTTTCTTTAGCTGGCTTAACAGGGCGGTGCTTTCCTTTGTCGTGAGCATTTCCAAGAACGCCACATATTCATCAAAGATAAGGAACTGTGGAGCAAGCCCCAGATAGGCGTAGTTTTCTCCTGTGCGGTAATTCGGGTGCAGTTTCATTTCTTCCGAGCGTGTGACCATGCCCTCATAAAAGGCATTGACGCAGTCAATCATATCGTCTTTCGTGTGGTAGACGTTTCCCATGACCGTTCCCAAGTCCGCAAGGTCAGCGTTCTTCGGGTCAAGAATATATAAATCCGCATTGGTTTTAAGCAGGGCTTCAATGATGGTCAGCAGAAAATAGGTCTTTCCACCACCTGTACCACCGCAGATAAGGGCATGGGGAAGTGAATCATATTCCCACACCAGATTTTTCATTAACCGCAGACCGCCGTTTTCAGTAATCACTTCATCAATCGAAATACGGTTCGCTATCATATCATAGAGCAGGGTATATTCGATATAGCCGTCATGCAGTGTCTTGTCGGTCAGTTCACAGTACAGCCCCGATTCCAGTTTATCCTCTAAGGACAGGAGCTGTTCTTGATATTTTCCCATTGTGATTTCACAGCGGATATGAAGCAATCCCTTTTCCATTTGATAATAAATCTTTGGAAACCACACGATTTTTTCTCTTGATCTGCTTTGCAGGTCAGTGAAAAAACCGCTGTCTTTGGTGTTTTCCGCTTCATACCATTTATTTTCCAGCACCATGCGAGCCAGTTTTTGCCTGTGAAACAACCGCTTGATACGGTCATATTCGTAACGGTAGTAGAGAAAAGTGACCAATACACAAATACCAGTCGCTATCAGAACCGTAATGGAGTTGTAGGCAGTCCAAGTAATTCCGGCATGGAGCAGGTTAAATTCTTTCCAGTCTGTAACAAGGAGCTGTCGCAGATTCAGTAGCAGGAACACCGCAACGAACAGGAGCAACAGCCAACCGATACAGAAGTGATAGACCAGCGATTTGTCACTGGCACGAATCCTGTTACCTTTCTTTTTCCACGTCATACGCTAACACCTCTTATTTCTTCGGCGGTTGCTGTGAAGCATTGTTCTGTGGATTTCCGGCATGAGTGCCTTTGTTCTTCAAAACAATATCGTCTGCTTTTACATACCAGTCCACATCTGCACCACGGTAATTTGCATTTGCCACTGTATCCGCAACAGGATTGATAAGTTCTACTTCGGCATTATAATCATAATCCTTTAACGGAATAGTCGCTGGAACTGACACCTGTATCATGCGTCCTTGTGTGTTGCATTTTAAATCATAGGTACGCTCCTTGATTTCCTCACTGACCGTTCCATCTTCATTCTGTACATGAACTTCACGGCGTAATGCGGAGAACTTCAACACTCCGAAAGTCTTTTCTTTATCAATGACGATTCCATTTGCTAATCTCATAATCTGAATCCCCCCTTATTTACTTTCCACTGGTAACATATCGTCTGCAAGTAAGATGTAATTGACAAATCCACGTTCCCCGATTTTATAGCCATCGGTAGTGATTCGTGGGTTGATAAGTTTTACTTTCTGCTCCGGCGAGAAATGTTTTTCGCCAGCTTTGGCAGGAAGCACAACGACAACATCATCGGCTCTCTGCACATCGGAATACAGGTTGTAGCTTCTGTTAATGACAGCCATACGCCCGTTGATTCTCTGCTGTTCCGTAGTGTTTTCTCCGGCAAACTCCAAGTTTCCGAATGTCTTTTCCATATTTGGTACGACAAATCTTAATTCCATAATAATTGACCTCTTTTCTTTCTATTTGTAAGTTCTTTCCTGCTGTACATTGTAGGGAGCTACACTCCCCACGCCCCTAGTGGACTTCACGCTCCCGTAAATCAGAGCTTCACGGGAGCGTGAAGTTGCAAAAAGGGTGGCGACCTTGAACGTTCCACCAACCGCTACATTACCGCCTTATGATTTCTTTCTACGGCGTTTGAAGTAAAGCATACCGCCAAGCCCTACGCAGGAAAGACCGAGCATGGCAAGATAAGCATAGATATTGGTATTGTCGCCTGTTTTTGGGCTGTCACTTGTCTTAGTAACCGTAGATGGTGTATCCGGCGTGTCAGTATCCTTTGGTGTGTCTGGGATTTCCGGCACTTCCTTGATTGTCACAGTCTGTCCATCGTCTGTAATGTCCTTATGTTCCGTCACTTTCTTTGGTTCGTCTGGATTGGTCATATCGTATAATTCCTCAAATGTGACAAGGCTCTTTCCACCAAGAGAAGAACCATCAAAGGTAAAGGCAATCTCTACCGTCATTTTTTCATTGTCGGCTGTAAACTCATAATTATTGGATACTTTCTTTCCATCAATCAGAAGTTCGGCATTTTTCTCTTTTAACATCTGCCAGCCGGAAAGTTTGTATTTTGTTCCAACTTCCAGACCATCTAATGTGACTTTATCCACAATCGTTACATCTTTTCCGGCTTCGATTTCTTTCTTGCCGTTCTTGTCCGTAGCGGTCGTATGGATTTTGATGATACGTTCTGTGATAAGAACAGTCTGTCCATCATCGTTGATGTCTTTATGTTCGGCAACCTTGACAGGCTCTTTCGGATTGCTCATATCGTACAATTCCTCAAAGGTAACAAGGTTCTGACCACCAAGAGCTGAACCATCAAAACTGTAAGTAATCTTAACCGTCATTTTTTCGCTGTCAGCAGTAAAGGTATAATCACTGTCTACACGTTTCCCATCAATCAGAAGTTCGGCGTTTTCTTCCTTTAACATCTGCCAGCCGGAAAGTTTATATTTTCTGCCTGTTTCCAAGCCATCAAGTGTGACTTTGTCCACGATCTTGATGTCTTTTCCGGCAACAATCATTTTTTCGCCTGTTTTCTTGTCGGTCGCTGTGGTATGGATTGTGATTTCTTTTTCGTATTCATCAGTAAGTGTCCCTAAATCTACGGTCACTTTATTTCTGGATACGACCACCTCAAAGGCTGGAATCAGCTTAAATCCGGCGTTGGAATCACACTTTAATTCCTCAATCACATAGGTATCATAGAGTAATGCACCTTTGCTGTCGTCTGGTTCAGAAGTTCCAAACCATACACCGTCCTCACTGGATTTTCCGGCATTAGTATTGACCTTATGGGAAGCCCAGCTTGAAGCAGTGGAGAACTGACCGTTGTTGTCAGTAACTACAATATGGGATTCTCCCGTTGTCTTGCTTGTAATTCTGAATGGAACACCTGCAAGACGTTTGTGTGTACCTGCACCGATTTTTACACCCTCAATATCGCCACGTTTAATCTGGTTGTAGACAGAGTGAGATTTGTCGGTCAAGTCCACGATTTTTCCATCTTCCGTGATAGAAAAGTCGATTGTTTTTGCACCGTCTGTCAAGTAGCCCTCTGGTGCTTTGCTTTCTTCTAATCTGTAATTTCCGTAAGGAAGCAAGTCAGCAGAAGTAGAAGCAATTCCATCAACGCCTGTCTGAATCTTCTTGACAGTTTCATTCTTGTTGTATAATTTTCCCTCTACCAGTACAGGACTGTCATTTAAGGAAATGATATTAAATTCTGTGTACTGTAAGGTCGCACTTCCCTGTGCTTTGGTATCCTTTGTTTCAAGGTCACGTTTCTGGATTTTTACACCGCCACGGATAACCTTGTCAGATACGGAATACTGGTTACTTCCAGAAAGTATGGCAAGTTCGCCATCTTCGGAAATCTGTGTAAGGTACGTCCCCTTAATCTGTTCAGAACTTCCGTCAGCCTGCATATATGCACCATCTAATAAGTAGCCGTTTGGTGCTTTTGTTTCTGTGACAGTGAGTGTACCAAGTGGCAGTACATTCTTACCGTCCTGTGTATAGAAGCTGTCGCCGGATACTTTGTAGCTGTCGGCAAGTCTGGATACATAATGGATAGTTCCGTCACTGTCTTTTTCGGCAACGGTTTTGGTTGTCCATGTACGGGTAGCCTTGGCAGGAAGATTGTCTGCATTGTAGTATCCGTCATAATAGCTCCATGTGAACTCTGCACCCTCTAAAGAAGCAGTTCCCTGTGGAGTGGATTTTCCTGTTTCCATGTCGATTTTAAATAAATCAATCAAAGTTTCTGTGACCTTTGGAGTGTCAGCAACAGTCAAAGTCACTGTTTTTCCAACTTCCACATTTAAGGCATGGACAGTAGAATCCAGCTTGTAACCCTTTGGAGCAGAAAGCTCTTTGATGTAAACTGTTCCGGCTTTTACCTCAACTTCTTTGGTATCGCCGTTTCCATCGGCAGTAAGTGTGGCAAGCTGGCTGTTACAGCCCTTATCAGAATAGACACCAAATGTCGCACCCTCAAAGGAATAGCTGGCGTTACCATCTGTGACCGTTGGATTGGAAGAAGTCTTTTTGACTTTTGCATTTCCCACATTTAACTTCGCCCAGAACTGTCCGATGTCCTGTCCTTCGCCAGTGTAGATGTAACCGCCACATTCATAGCGTCCCTTATTTGCTTTCACAAATGCTTTCGCACCAGCGTAAACTTCATTCTGTACTGCCTGTGAGATTTCATTATAGGAAGCTCTGACGTTATCGCACTGCCAGCCGAGCTGTTCACTCAACCTCTGCCAGACAACACACTGTTCCAGCAAGTATCCCTGTTTGTAATTCAAGTTCGTATGAGAAGCGGTATATTGCTTGACGTACTCTAAGGAAAGAGCAACGTCCGCAATCTGATCGCTACTCATGCGGGTGCTTGCGTCAGAACGTGTTTTATATCCATTCTTAAAACTGGTGTTGATATCCACGCAGTAGGCAGTTTCGCCCTCAACTTTCATGTGTCCCTCATTGAATGTAGATTTGATAGAACCATCATTCATAACGTGTTCAATGTATCCGACACGTTCTGCTGATTCTGTCCAGTATTGATTGCCGGAAGCATGAACCGCCGTCACTGGTAATGCCGTGAGAATGGTTGCAAAAGCAAGAGTTCCTGTCAGCAATCGCTTTACTAGCTTATTCATATTTTCTCTTTCTCCTTTCGATTTTGGGTATGAAAAAAGCCGTCCATTTCTGAACGACTGGAAATAGAAAAGGAACGCCAAAAGTGTACGTTCCGTAGTCTATAAAATATTTAATTTTTCTCTCTGGTGTGCTATCTGACGCCAATTTTGACCCCAAATTTCTGAAAAATGACGATTTTTGATGAACAGCTACAAATTTTCAAAATCCGTGAAGCCCTTGTAACTAGGGCGTTACGAGACTATATGAAACTAGACAAAACCAACGTCACAATAACAATAGGTGAGTGCTAATTATTTTGTGAAAAAATTGTGAAGCCTTGATTTTACGGGCTTCACAGGGATTTTTCACTTGCTTTCGCACTCTATTTTCTTGATTTGACCACATTTTTACGACAAATCTTTGGAAAAATATATTCGTCTGATTTTGTTACCACATTTTACGACAACGACTTATGGTTTATACCACAGCAGGTACGGTTTCCGGCAGGTTCATTTTAGACATCTCGTTCTCCACATGAGACTTCTCTGCAATATGATTGTAGACATTCATTGTGATCTGTGCATCTGAATGTTCTTCGCTCCGCTACGGCCGGTGCTAAACGGATGTCCCCCGAACATCCAGCACCCCATCACATACTGCATAACTTTGGGATTGACATTATTCTCACCCAGTCTGGTACATCCCGTATGACGAAGGGTATGCGATGAAATAGGAGGCATCAGCTCCAGCTCTCGCTTCTCTCCTTCTGCCAGTTTGCTTTCTTTCTTATTATAGGTATTAACAATGTTTTTCAGAAAACTGTTCACTCCCGCCGGCATAATCGGACGTCCATGCTTTGTATTGAAAATGAATCCACTACGTCCACCGATCTCCACATTACTCTGCAAATCAAGCATCAAGTTCAGCTCTCTCTGTTTACGGAACGCATCATATACCATCTGTGTCATAGGAATGTCCCTGATTTCTGCATCTATTTTGGTTTCTGAATCATGGAAACAATATCCTTCATCACCTTCATAATATACAAGCTGTCCACCTACATGGATCTCCCGACAAACGGTTTTCAGTGCTTTTTTCATGTTTTTCCTATTAAATTTTCCTCAGACACCTACATAAGTGAAACTTAGATTATGCCCAATACACAGTATTATTACTTATAACAACTAAATTACTTCTTGTCGTGCAATCTATTATTTATTCCAATACATCAGGTGTCCACTTTGTTCCAATATCTTTAGTTGGAAGTCGTTTTGTCTTGTATACAAAAGCCACACTATACCGTGCTCTCGTCACTGCAACATAAAACTTAGAAAGACTTTCATCCTTCATGTCTTTGGACTTTCCTGACAACCAATCCAGCATTGGTTTCGTCGGGTATATCAAGACTCTATTAAAAGTAAGTCCCTTGGACAATCCAAAATTCATCGTTTTTGGGATGGAATTTACCTTGGTTCTTTTATCATACCGCAACTGAACAGGATTATATATATCTATATATTTATCAATATCATTCTCGTGAACCCAAAATATTCCATCATGTCCCGTTTTTTCATTCATGGCAGAATCGCATGGCTTCATATCAGGATACATCTGATTTGCAAGATCACATATAATCTGATTATTTCTATGAGATGTCGATAATGTTGTGGTATCAATATTCATTCCGGCAATATTATCCTGCACAAAAATCACTATTTTCCCACCTGCATATTTTTTATATTTTGCTTCATAATGAGTTCGATACGTCGTCTGACGAGGATCTCCTACTAAAGTCATGTTGCAACCAACCTCATGCAACTTTTTTATAACTTCTAAATCATATCCAACAAAATCTTGTATTTCATCTACAAAAACATAAGAAAAAATTTTTCGTATTCTGCGAAATACACATCCATTCGATAATTCGTCCAAAACACAGGGCAATTTTGAAATCATATTTGAATATACATTACCGGAAGCCGTGACATATTTTTTCTCATTTGTATCCTTTAGTCTCAACAAATTTTTATCTGCCTTATTCACTAATAACACACCGGATACCCTATTATTTATAAGATAGCTTTGGTAAGGTCGTATACCATGCTTGATTAGCAGCGAAAACCACGGCATAATAGTTACATTGGATGGAATACAACCATTTATTTCGTAAAATTTGTCTCTAATGCTTTGTTCATTAGCATCGGTATAAGTTGTTATCAAAACATTTTCAGAAATCTCCAATGCCTTCTTTACAAGAAATGTTGTTTTTCCTGCCCCTGCCGCCGCAATAATTAGACTACTCATTTTTTATCGCCCTCATTATATACTTAGGATATTTAATTTTCGTAGCCGATTCAAAAATTGCTATGGCACAATCCGTCTTATGAGCGTGCATATATTTGTGCATCTCATCATCCGTATCGTAGTTAGTTCCAAAAATATTGTTCATTGCTTCTCGTCCATTTTCTTTTAATATTTTCGGCTCTAAGGTATTATAATTAAAATCCTTATCTGACAGTTTCAAATCACCTGTATCCACTACCTCATCAACACATATATGAATACATTGTATTTCTTCATATTCTTTGTACTTTTTCTTAACAGATTCAATATTTCCATCATTATCCGTAACAACAGCTGTTTCTTTGTTTAGTGTCTGTGCAATTTCAAGATACCGCTTAAATGTCACCCCACCTACGGTCATTACATCTATTCCATCTTGGATAGGAAGCCGCCCCTCATGAGTATCCATATATGCCCGCTGAACAACCAGCTCATCTGAATCGCCCTCTACTAAGATTGATTTTTTACAAAGAATCAATCGCAGTGTATCATAACCTGCCACTTTTTTGAAAAATTCAAAAGTTTCCTTTTTGAGCGATTGCATCGAGCAACAATTATCGCCTGAAAGCAAAATTAAATTTTCCAGTCCGAGTTTATTAGCGACAAAGCTACTATGCGTTGATGCTATAATTTGTCTACCAGATGCAGCCTTTTCAATAACTCCCATTAGTTCGCTTAATCGGGAAAAAGACAAATGACTTTCAGGTTCTTCAATCAAAATAATACTTGCTTTTTCTGCCTGTTTATGACTTAAAGCTAATTGTGTTTTTATGATACATTGTGCACCTTTTCCAGCATGAGCAAACGGGATTCCATCCACCTGCGTAACCAAACTTGACTCCCAAGAATTTTGAACTCCCTGATCGGCACTCAATGATAATTTTCCATTCATAACAGTAGACGCTGCACTAATTTTCTCATTGATTGACTGAATTGCTTCATTTTGTGCAAACTCATCTATCATATTTCTATGGGCTTGTGTTATTGCTGTTATGTCCTCTGGTTCAAGGAAATCCTTTACTACTCTGGAAATATATACATCAGACCCATTTTGGTATCTGTAATTTGACGAATCAATCATTACAGACTTTATTGGTATGAATCTGGGCATTTTTTCATCTCGGCTAAAAGAAAACCATTTAGCTTCATAAAATTCAATAGGCAAACTTATAATTTTTTCTGTTTTCAGCAAACTTTCATATTCTGAATTAAATTTATCAGAAAAACTAATTGTGAATCTGATTCCCTCTATACCATCACTTTTTTCGGAATTACCATTTCCTTCATATTCAGGCAATGTTCCACTTTTGAAATATAACTCAATCATTATTTCTGGAGGTGCAATCGGCTGTCCATTTTCCACTGATGCCAGGTATTCCTCAACTGCTTCTCTATTAAATAAATATGTTGATAGCTGATTTCTAATATTTCGACCAGCATACATACCCGTTAAAGCCACATGAATGGCTTCAAGAATAGTAGATTTTCCAGATTCATTATCACCAACCAGAAGATTGATATTTTCATTAAATTTTACTTCAAACGGATTTTTAAACTTCTTAAAATTTTGAATGATTACCTTCTCAATAGCCATTCGTAGCCTCCTATCTTCGATTTTACTCTACCCCTAACGCCTTAAACACTGCATCTTCCGCACTCTGATACGGAATCAGCTGAAATGCACTCATCAGATCAGCTGGAACACTTGCAAAATCAACAAACGATGTACTTGGAATCAGCACCTTCTTTGCGCCGCTATCCAGACACACCTGAAGTGTATTGGCAAGTTCATCCACCTTTATCATTGTGCCACTAATTGTTATATCTCCCAACACTGCCAAGTTGCTGACAACAGGCTTTCCAAGAGCAATCGAACAAAGTGCAATCAATGTTGGAAGTGCCAATTTGTCTGTCATACCGATACCCTGCAAATCCTGATAATTGATGATGTAATCCTTGGTCGAGGTGCTGATAGAGCCACTGATCCGATTGCCGTTGGCTTTCAGATAATTAAATGCCGTGTTCACAGCTTCCTTGCATTTAGAATCGCTACCTAAGCCAGTCCGTTCAATTTTGCCATTGCCTGGAAGCATCTGGCTTTCCAAACGAAATACACCAATCATGCCACTTTTTCCTCTGGATACGGTATAAACCTGTCCCGGATTACACATTCCATCCGGTATCAGCTTACCGCCACCCTGTTCTGGTACGGAAACATAATGTTCTGACATATCTTCTAGATCTATATAAGAGAAGTTTACATCATAAAATTCCATACCGCCCAGTTTCTTCAATTGCTCCTTGACACGGCGACGCATTTCCAATGCAATCTGAATAATTTCTTCCAGTTCTTCTTTGGTAAACTCACCATTTGGGTACATCAACTTCAGATAACCGTCTATCATACGACGAACCGCAATTGTATCACGCTGATTCAGATTTCTCCCCAGACGGAAGTAGTGATCAAGTGCATCTCCATACTGCTCCTTGCGAAGCTCTCGGATGAACTCTGCCAAATAGTCACTGATAAAACCATAATCATTAGTAAAATGCTCCGGTCTGAACTTCGGTATCTCCCATCCTGGAAGATAACAGTGCATACGATCAAGAAATGCTGTATCTGTTCCCATTTCCTGCGGGAAAGGTGCAAACAGACTGGATGTTTTCAACAGCACGTCTACACTCTGATTGATATTTCCCACAAATACCATGGACGCAGTAGCAGCTTTTTCTTCTTTGCCACGGGCAAAAGAGCCGGATGCCATGTAATCCTTCATAATCTGAATGCCATCTTTATCTTTAAACTTGATACCAGCCACTTCATCAAAGGCTACACAGTCCCATAAGCCGACCAGTCCGACCGTTTTGCGTCCCATATTGTAAAACAGGTTTGCAACCGTCGTCTGTCCACCGGAGATTAAAATACTGTTCGGTGAAATCTCTTTGTAAAGATGAGATTTACCGGTACTTCTCGGTCCCAACTCACAAAGATTAAAGTTATTTTCAACTAATGGAATCATACGGGTCAAAAGTAACCATTTCTCACGGTATGTAAATTCATCTGGCTCCATGCCGATAGAACGAAGAAGGATATCCAACCATTCATCTTTCGTAAAAGCTTTTCGTCCCTGCTTCAGTTCATCAATATCAATGTGCGGCATCTGGATCGGTGTCAGCTTACGGATACTGATTGGTGAAATATCTTTCTGCTTTTTCTGTTTGGAACGAAGTGGATTTCCATCAATGTCCTCAATACCAAAATTATTGTCGCCTTCAACCTCATAATCCAGCTGAACAATACACCAGATACCGCCGCAGAGCAGGCGATCAAATTTTTCTGGATATTCATCGGCAATCGGTACATTACCAATGCCCAAATTAGAAAACTCTGCAAAAAAGCAATCTTTTTTCATATCCAGTCGAACAGTCACCATATCAATGATTGTGTGACTGCCTTTTTTACGCAGCTGAGACAGAATTTTCTGTGATTCATCCGGGCGTACAAAGTTGTCAGCAAGAATACGCTTCACATTCTGTACGCCTTTCTCTATAACCGTCTCATCATCTGAACTGCAATACTGTCCCAACAAGAACTCAAGAACATACACTGGGACATTCGCCCCTTCTTTAATTTTCTTTGTCAGGTCTTTCCGAACAATCTTACCGTCAAAGTTCTGACGGAGCTTGTTCTTTATTTCTTCACGGGTACTTTCACCCTCTGCAAATTGCTCCATCTTTCTCTCCTCCTGCGGCATTAACTAAAAAAATCAAACTCGTCCACCGCAAAGGCGATGTCAATCTGGAATGGCTCCCGCTGTGGCATCTGTAATCCCTGTTCATCTGCAATTACCAGATAATAAGTAGCTGTATTGCTGTATTTTAGAGATTTTAGATTAAACTGACAACGGAAAGTTCTTTCTGCACCGCTATCGCTGGTCTTATCTGCAATAATCTTCTGAATATCACTAATCTGTTTGCCGTCCTCATCTGTAAAATAAACTTGATAGGTTGCTGCTTCACGATTTGTACTGACCGCATCTTTTTGATAGAAGTTCAACGAAAAAATCATATTGCTGATCTTACGGTTTGCGGACAGTAAATTGACCGTTACCGGCTTGGTATCATATTTCTGCTTATTTCGCCTATATTCCATAGAATCATTGCGGAGATAATGATACTCAATCACCGGAACAACCATTTCCTGTAAACTGATACCACCATGCACAAAATTCATACCGCCGCCATTCATTTTGATACGAATACTTTCTCTCGGTGCAAATCCATCGAATTCCGTATTTCCGCCCAAGAATTTTACAGGCATCAAGTAATCTGGTTGCACACCCTTCTGCATAATTGCATATCTTCTGCCATACTCCACACATCGCTTGATGCTTTCTTTTTTTGTAATGTCAGGGTTTGTTACATCCACATCAAAAAAACCTCTTTTATCTACTTTGTCCTCTTCCTTCAAAGGACTGTATGTATAAAGAAATCCATGATCTGCTGTAATTAGAATATTTGTTCCGCCAAATTCATTTACGATAATACGCACAAGATTCTTCAATTCTGAAATCGCCTTGTCACAGGCAGCAAAAACAGCAGTATCCGAAGTGTGGCTGGCTTCATCTATGGTATCGTGGTAAATATAGACCACATCCATCCCTTTCACCAAAGCACTTCTTTCCGCTCGTTTCATAGCAATGATGTCATTATACTTTAAAGCCACGCTTGCCGAATCTTCTGTTTTCAGAACCTTATCCCTATAAGTACTTGCCGTAGACTGTCCATCTGCCAAAACCGTCAAAATATCGTTCCGAACCTCTACTGTCAGTTCTTTGTGCGGCAACAAAGCTGCCATACCAAACTTTGTAGTAGAAGGAAAGATGCTCTGCATACTGCTGATAGAAACCTTGCTTTGCGTTTCTCGCTGAAGCTGATCTGCCATCGTAGCCGCCACTTCATAACGCATGGCATCTGAGATAATTACAAATACTTTCGTATCCGAGGTTTGGATACGGGAACGGTAAAAATCCTCCTGTTGCGGTACTTCCAGAACTTTACCGTAAGTTGCCAGTTCATCCGCACATACATCCGACCAGTTGTTGCCCAACTCACCTAAGAACCAGTGCGTATAAAGTCCTTCCACCTTATCGACAACATGCTTGAACAAATCATCCAGCAGAATATTGGAAGTCTCCAAACTCTTTTGAAAACTAAGATGGAACAAACGGTAATAAGTGTCCATCTGATAGTAACTCTCAGTATATTCTTTCCAGATACTTTTCGCTTCTGCGGTATGGAATCCGGCAGAATGTTCCTTAAAGAAACTTTGCATATTCGCCACTTGTAAGATACCGTCATAAAAATTCTCAAATGGCTCATACCATACACAAGTTCTACGTTTTTCAACGGTATTCGTAATGGTATCCACATCAATAATATGGTCACTAATCTCTGTCATTAGCTTTGTCAGAATTACTTCGTTAATACACGGAAAGCACTCTGTTCCTACCAAATCTTCTACTGTCAGCTTTTCAAAACGCTGATACAGACAAGCTTCATCCTCAACATAACGTGCCACATCATATAATTGCGGAATGTTGTCACTATGAAGCCATTCTGAAATAAAATCATAGCAATATGCCTGATGTGGCATGGAAATAAAACCGTCCAGTCCGGCAAGATATTCCTGCCGCATGGTACGGGTCGCCGCGGTTAAAAGTAGATGAATTGCCAATCGCCCAAGGTCTGGTTCCTCCTCCACAAATCCGCATCCCTGACGAACCATCGCCCAAAATGCTGCGTCTGCATGATATTTTACAAAATCCTGATAAACCGTATTATTATTCAAATCCAGTCCCGCCTGGAACACACTACGGAGAATCATATTAGGCTGTGCATCTTTCAATCCACAGATTGCCGCCATGACAGCCATGTGTAACTGTGCCGGTGTTTCCGGAACTTTATTCTGCGTGCTAACTTTCAAACGACGGTCTTTCGCATTAAAATAAGCACGATAGTTTTTAACCTGTTTCCTCATTGCCGGATTTGATATAAGTCCCATCTCATCCATCCAGATAGAAATCAGATCTGCCCGAAACTCTTCACTGTAAAGCTCTACATCCAGAAGCCAGTTATCATCAGGGCAGTTATAGACACACGGACTGTAAACCAGATAATTTGTGGTCAAATCATCTACTGAAAGCAGTTTTTTTACAGAAAACGCATTATTTCCTGTCAGCGCAATCACCTTTGCATTTTCTAAAACCACTTCATCCAATTTATCCTCAAATTCCTTATCTTCATCGTACCAGAAAATGATACGACGCTGATAAAACTCAGGAAGAGGTGCAGCAAACCTGCGATTTAAATCTTGTATTATTTTGTCTGTATCCATGCTGCATTATCTCCCTTCCGTATTTTTTACATAAATAGTGCTTCGTGCCGCACCCTCTTTTCTCAAATAACCATCCTTAACCATATTCAGCAAGACAGCTCTGGCTCTACGATGTTTTACATCCAAAATCTCTACTGTTTCAGCAGTAGTAATAGAGCCATTTTCCAATACATATTTATAGATTTGTTGTTCCTGTTCACTATCCGGCATTTTCTTTGTCGTATCTGGCACTGTTTCTGTTTTATCCGGCACTTCATTGCCACTATCTGGCATTTTATCAATAGTATCCGGCACTTTAATGGCGTTATTGAGGTCATTGAGGTCAACAGTGCCGTCAACCTGACCTCGATAAATATTGATACGCAAATCCACTTCGCCACCAATAAACTCCGGCTCCCGAAGTCCGGCAGCTTTCACTTTATCAATAATTCTCGGAATACCGCTTCCCCAATGCTCGATCAGATTCATGTAAGCAAACGCATGGGCAAGGGCTTCATTTCTGATTTTGGAATAACCTTCTTTCATACGCTCCATCGTTTGTCCCATTGGCAGCTTCCCAGGAGAAGTGATTTCCAATCGGTTGTCATATACCGCTACCTGTATCGTACCATGATCCAGATAACTACGATGTACCATAGCATTGATAATCAACTCACGAATGGCATCCGGTGGAATCTCATAAACATCCTGGCGATAAATTCCCACAATAGTAGCACCCAGATGAATATTTCTTAAGACAAACTGAAATGCTTCGTCTATCTGTTCCCAAAGCGGTCCGGTATATTCTCTACGATCAACAAATACCGCTTTCGTTGTACCTTTGAACACACCACATTGCGTTGCAACATGAAGGCCTCCGTTGCCTGTCAAAATTGCAAACGCATTGGATGGAAAATCTTTTCCATCACGCTCGATTAAAATTCCCCAGGAACGCAACTGCTGTCTGCCTACATCTTTAATCGATGCTTTCTGTTCCTCTGTCCGAGCATTTCTGACAGCCTGCTCTTTCATAGCTTTGCAAAGGGTATCAATATCTTCATCTGTAACATTTAACCCAGTACATAAAGCCTGATCATAGTAGCGGTTACTGCCCTCAAACAACAACTCCTTTACCATATACTCATCGGCAAGGCGGGTAGTTCCGGCAACACGGACATATACACCGCCATCTCTACCAAGGGCTTTGATATAATACGGGCGCTGTCTGCCCTCAAAAACCTCTACCACAATGACAGTCTTACCATCAACCGTCTGTAAAGTGATATCTGGGATAATTGCCGGTTCACAGCTGTCTGATACGGCATTGGCAATGGCATCCATTTTCTTGAACACATCTTCCTTGTCAAAGCCAACAACCTCTCTGGTTTTATCGGCAATTCCGAAAATGATTTTTCCGCCGGTTCCATTGGCAAAGGCAACCACAGATTTCATATATTTGAGGCTTTTCTCCGGCAGGTTCTCTTTGAACTCCACATCCTTCGATTCTCCTGCAAGAATTTCTTCTATAGTCATTGTAACACCTCGCTCTCTTTGGCAGCTATTGCCACCATTCATATTATAAAATACCCGCAGTTTTCTTATTTACCACTTTGGAAATCAGCTCATTCATCAAGTCGTTCTTAATATCAATCCACGTTTTCGTATTGTCGATAGCGAGCTGACATTTAGATTTCTGCATAATTGCAGTAATAGTCTGACGAACATAATTTTCCATTTCAATGAGGTCTTGCTTTGAGATATTGCTTCCATCACCTTCATGTAAGGATTCTGAGCGATAACGATAAAAGTCCAGCATCTTATCATGTATTCCTACAACTTCTGCATCATTCTTTCCAAGCAAAACTGCAATGCGATTGGATAACATTTGTTTTTTACCTGGTTGATTTACCGGCAAAAGTGCCATTTCTAATGCTGTCGTATACTGTTCAAATCCAGTTGGAGCATCTGTCTGCTCCAATCCCCACACAAACTCATCAATAATAGGTTTCATCATGGAATAAATTTGTAATTTATAATCTCTTAAAAACTGATTACAGCGTTCAACATCTTCTGTTGCAAGTATATATTTTCGTTCATCATAAGCATTTCTGGTACTATTCTTGCTCGTATGGTTCTGAGTATTATTTATAAAACCCAACACCTTAAATCTGTAATTGAAAAATGTTTGATATAATCCAATGTTCCCGTTTTTATATAAACGCAACAACGAAAATATTTTATGCAAATATTGTACCTCTTGCTCTTGGTAAGCTCCAATTTCATCTTCACATTGGCAAGTCTTATTCGTGATTACAGCACCCGGAACAATCTGAGGACCATCTATCAAAAATACATCTTCTTTTTTTAGGCAGATAAAGTATGAACCATTTTCATCATGTAAACGTGAGCCTATATACTCAATACATAGTTGATTTTTTCCATTTTCAATTTCTGATTTGAATGGGAAATCATCATAATAGCACTTCTCGATAGTATAACCATTTCCCAATTCAAGATTAAGTATACTTTCATCGCAATACATTATAATCGCTGTAATTTTCACAGTAACATCAATCAAAATACCACCCCCATTAACGCAAGCCCTTATCCTTCAAATATTGACCAAGACTAAGTTTCTTTTCAACTTTCCAAGCCTTATACCCATTTGTACTTCGCCCCGTCACAAACTGAGCCGCTGTTGAAGAGCTGGTAAACTCACAGTTTTTAAGAATCTTACCATTCTTATCCACATACTCTGGATTGTCTCGATATGCTTTAGCGGTTTTCCCACCTCTGATATGATTTGCAAAATCCGGACTTATTTTGCCACCTGCCAGAACAGTAATTATCTTTCCATCATATTCTGCCGTTGCATATGCAACTCCTGTACGCTGTGTAAGTGTAACCATAATTTTCATGATTCTTCGTCTCCTATTTATAATTTTTTTAATACTGTATCAAATATTGCATAATTCTTCTTCACACCATCATCCAGATCAATGGAAATCATCTGGTCGGCAAGGTGATGAATCTTTTCCTCGTAAATTCTGATTTCAGTATCCTGCGCCTGCAAGGTATTCAACTTTTTGTTCAGCTTCACACGCTCGCCAGTGGAAGCATTGACCATACGCTGTTCCAAATCCGCAATAGCAGTACGATAACGAGCCTGCTGTTCATGCACATAATCGGTACGGATACGGGCAATGGTGTCCGGCTGATAGCGGTGCATATAAATCAGAGCCTTAAATCCATTCTTCTTGCCGCTGTCAAATAGCCAGTAAATCGGGCGTTTCTGATAAATCTTACAATGATCTTTATAAAAATCATTCAGAAAATAATTCCGAATCACATCTTTCGGCTGACCTTTTCCCCCCAGTGCATCGGCAATGAATTTCAGGTTTTCGTCTAAGGTATCTACACCGTAAACAGTTTTTACGAACTCCACGAATAGACCGACAATATCATCCTCAAAATATTCATCGTCGCAAATCGGGATAATGTTATCCTTATCCGCAGCAAAAGAACTATATTTGCTGTTATCCCATTCTCCACCTGCATAGACAAGACCATCCGCATCCAGAGAGTGGCGACCGAACATACAGCCAACCGCATAGGAAATGAACGAGCGAATATCTCTGCCAAGATCAGCTTTGCGGACAGTAACGTCCTTGTCCTCAACCTCTGGTGTCAGCTCATCCTGTAAACCGTAAATGTCGATGAAAATACGGTTCAATTTTTCCTCATTGGCTTTCAGCTGGTTAAAACGGTCATTGCATTCAGTCTGCCACTGGTCAAAGGCTTCCGCAATGGTAGAAACTTTGCGAAGCAGTGGATGCTTTTGAAAATCCCATGAGGTTTCAAAAGCATCCCAATCCTGCTTTGAAATACTAATATTATATTGGACTAAGGATTTAACCTGCGGATAAAAATTCATATCTTTGATAAATGGCATATTGAGTATATCTTTGATATTATTATTCATTGTCGGGTTTATAATTCTTAAAAGTGCTTGTGACACCTTGGAATTTAAAAATCCTAACACATAATCTATAATAGTTTCATCATTAAACAATATTGTTGCTGCCGCTTTATTAAATGTCAAATTTTTACCAAGTTCTCTTACGCCAAACAAAGGATTCATCGAAACAAGGGTCCATGTGATTCCTCTCCTAAAAAGGATTTCATCTTTGGGGAATCGTGCAATTTTATCTCTTTTATAATGCTGAATCGTGATTGGATCAAACTTTACTACGGTATCAATATTGCCATACCATCGCCTAAATTCACCTCCTTTAGCGTGTAACGCCCACTTCCTTGCTTCAATATCATGAGCATTCACTTCCCACAACAATTTCAAATACTTGTCATTATTACCAGTTAAAATTTGTCCATCAGAAAATGCAACTTTCTCCAATAACTCATTATCATAACAATTAGCAAACTGTTCACTAATCCAATAAGCTATCGGTTCACCTGGTATCTTTTGAAATCGTAGTTGATTAGATATATACCGTTCTTTTCCTTTAATGAAGAGTTCCTCTTTTCCAGTTTGTGTCGTCGGATCAACAAGTCTGCAATATGTACCAAGATAATTGTTCAAAAATGTGTTTCCTATTACAAAGCTGGTTGTTTGTACAATTTCTCCACCAATTTCTTCAAAGGCACGAGCTCCCAAATGCGCCATATTTATAATAGCTTTTTTAGAAATTTTCTTTCTAATATTCTCATAACTTGCAAGGAACATCCAAGCGTGTTGTGTAATCATTGCCTGACAGCCATTTTTCTTTGTCATTTGTCCGCAACGTTCAATAAACACAGCAAACAAATCACTTTTACTATCTGGGTAATCACTTTTAACATAATCAGAGAGCTTTATACTCATACCAGAGCTACCCATATACGGCGGATTTGTCACTACCACATCATACTTCTGCGCCAGTGCTTCTGCCACCTGCACCAACGGCAACAATTCTCTCAGTGCCGTCTCACGGGACATATTTATATCTTCCGTAATCTCTGCAAAACGGTCATACAGTGTAGACCAATCCTGCGGTGTTACGGTCAGAATCGAGCCGTATTCTTTTGCATCATGCAATTCTTTAATGATGGTATCCATAGCTGTCGTGAGCTTTGCATCCCCATTGCAGAAATAGTCCACGGCAAATTCATCTACATGATTGCTCTCTACAATAGCATACACATGGGGCTGAATGCCACGGCTGAAGAAGCGTCGGTCATACTGACGGGCTTTCATCATTACCGCAAAGTAAGCCAGCTGTGTTGCACGGTCATCAATATCCAGACCATAAATATTGTTCTCTACAATGCTTGCCACTGCTTCACGGGTGGTATAACCGTAAGATTCATATATCTTCATCAGCACATCAAACATATACGCAAGAATATGACCGGAACCGGAACATGGATCAATAACTTTCAGCTGATCCGGTGTCAGCGCGGCGTATTCCTTGCGAATCTCGGCAAGCTGTGCCTGCACTTCCGGCTCCTGCTCAGCTTCTTCCAGATAGTAGTGCCATTTGGTATCTTCCGGATCACGGTTTCCGGCAGCATAGGCAGACTGTTCTTCCTCGGTAGGAAGAAGCTGCTCTTTCACATCCGGATGTCCCTCCAGCCATAAACGACCAAGACTGTTCTCTACCATGTAGCGAACAATCCAGTCTGGTGTGAAAAGCTGAGTTGCTGCGGGGATGTTTTCTTTTGTGATTTTCACATTCTTTTTCAGTGCTGCGAAAACGTCATCCTTTTTCTCACTGTTATAATACTGATACAGCCAGCCGATGATCTGGACAGCATCCTTCCAGTCATCCTCCGGTATCAACTCGATCATCTGCTGAATGACACTGCCTTCACGGAGCAGATTGTCCGGCAGAAGAAGCTCGGTGTAGTCCGCAATCTTCTGGAACATTCCCGGCAGAATCTTATTCAAGGCGTTACACTGCACGATCAGCAGATATTTATACAGTTCTTCGGTCTTTTCGGCATCTTTCAGTTCATAGACCTTTTCCATATCCAATCCATCCAAATCCAGATGAATGGCTTCGGTTATAATCTGCGGCTTAAAGTTGTTTTCCTCGTCCGTGAATACACGCACATGGGAAGGAATGTAACCGTTGACTTCCATAAATCGTAGAGCAGAGAAGCGGTTGAACCAAGTGTAGGCAACCTCCTCCATGACCTGCTTATAGCCTTTATCGTTAATCTCGGCAATCAAAGCCTGACGTTGTTTCTTTTCATCAGCAGTGAGGACTTTGCCGCCAACGCTGTCCGCATTGGCGGCCTCGATATTATCCTCTGTGATACCGTATTCCACGCCTTTTAGGGAAACACGGGCGATCAGCTCTGTTCTTGCCCAGACAGCAAATTTTTTAATCGCATTCTTATCCATACTCGTCTCTCCTCGTTAGTTCAGCTTGATCTCATCGCAATTTTTCAAGAGTTGCTTCAGCTGAGAACGAATCTTCTCTACATAATCATCAATGTCTTCATCCGTTTGTAAGGTCTTTGCCTGGAATACAACCTGTCGGTTATAAGCACGGACAACCTTTTTCTTTGCCGGAGCAGTTTCTTTTCCTGGCTGTGTCGGCTGTACCTGCGGCTTCGGTGCAGGCGGAGCCAGAACTGACTCGATATTGCTGATAGTATCATCCTTGTACTGGCACATCGGCAAGAACATAGCATCCAGAAGGGCAAGGCTCTTTAATTCTGCGATTTTCTCCTTGCACTGACTGAAATACCGATCCGATTTTTCAATCAGATGGGATGCCTTGGAATCGCCGTTTGCAGCAGTATGGGTCGCTTCCATACACTGACGAACCGTTTCCAGAACCTCAGCACGTTTTTCTTCCAGCATCTTGTCATGGGCGGTGCGAACCGTATCCATCAACGGATTCAGTTCACGAATCCGGTTATAGTTGAACTTGCTTCCGGTCTGAACCATCGTAATCAATCGAATAGTATTCAGTGCCTTATGTGCTTCCTCATTTTCTGCAATCCGGTCAAGGTCATCATGCAGAGATTTTTCAAACTGCACTGCCTGGTCGAATACTGTTACCTGGGTTTTGAAGAAGTTTTCAATGCCGTTGCTCATGGCTTCTTTATTGTTGAAAAGAGCATCCTCTTTTTTCAGCACACGCTCAATCAGGGCAATATTGTCTTTCTTCTGAGAAAGAACATCATCCATCAGATGAATAGCTTCCTGCACTAATGCACGATCCGGGTATTTATGTCCGTCATAACAAGCATCCAAAGAAGCATAGTAATCACGCTGCTCGGTAAACTTCTCCGTCACAAAGCGAATCAGACCATCTTCATCATCCGGCACATCCATAATGTCGAAATACTCTCGGAGCATCGCTTTTACATCACGCATCATCGTAGCAGAAATGTTTTTACGCTTGCTGATGGAAGTCTTGCCGATCTCACTCTTTTTGCGGAGCATATCCGGCAACTTCGGGTCATCCGGCTGAATGGTATTGCCTGCATACTTGATGGTTACTTTCTGGGAATAAATCAGTTGTGCCGCAACCGCAGCAATATCGATTTCTTTCCATCCATACGGAATCGCACTGTATTTGCTTTGCACATCTGCCATAGAAGTCGGCAACTTTTTCACATCCTGCATTTCCAGATATTCTTCCATAGCAGAAGCAGCATCACGGTTCGGTTCCATGCCCGGAAGTGCCGTTACCGCACCTGTCAGAATCGCAATAATATCTACATCACTGCCTGCATTATCTGTAATCAGGTCGAGCTTGCTATATACATGGGCAACCAGATATTCAAGCAACTGGTCAATCTTGCTCTTAGCATTTCCAGCTCTGATTTCCAGATGCTCACCGTCTACATAGAACTGCGCCCCTTCAATAGCATTTTGCAATTCGCTCATGGCACTCAGCTCATATTTTCCGGCTTCGTCTTGCTGGTCACTGATAATTTTCTGCACAGTTTTTGGAAGCTGGCTTACATTTCTCTGCTTTACGTACTTACGAATCTTCATAGCAGATTCCAGAGATTCATAGTAAGGCGTATCAGCCAGAACCACGATTGCTTCATTACCTTTGGACTCCGCCATCAGACGGTAATCTGTTTTTTCAATAGCATCGGTAGCAACGGTCAGGAAACGCAGACGCATACCACCTGTTGCCACTCCAACTGTAATGCCGTCCACCATCTGATCGAAAGCAAAGTCATATTTTCCATAACGGAACTTCTTGGTTGTGAAAATATCACCGTAAATCATCTGAGCGATACGCTCTACGATAGAAGCGGTATCTACATTGGTATCCCGGATTTCACGCTGAATATCCTGTTCTTCATCCGTCAGGAAGTTATAAGTGTCTCCGGTTCTGCCGATATAGTTCTGGCTCATCAGACGGTCAAGGCATCCACGGACAGCTTCACGCATGATAATCTTATCCACACGAATATCATCTGCCATAAGGATAACGATATTGTCCAGATTGGAAGGAATATCATCAATATACCGAATCAGATACAGGAGTTTCAGTACATCTACATCCTGCTGTTCGATGCCATCACCGTTGTCGGCAGCTTTTTGGCAACGTTCAATTACACGACGAATTGAACCATCCAGAAAAGTATGTACGGTATCATAAAAACGGAAGAACGGAACAAGTGCATACTCATCCTTCTCCTGAATTTTCTGTGCAGCTTCCTGGAAACCGGACAGCATGGAACGCTCACCACCGGAAAGGTGCTTGCCGGAATTTCCGTGCTTGCGGATTTCAGCAAATACCTTCTGCATAATAATAAACTGATACGGCACGAACGGGAAGTTCTCAGTAAATTCCCTCGGACCGGAATAGCCTTTAATATCCAGAATAGAGCCATTGAAGCTGAACAGGTTACGCAGGACAGAATCATTCTGCTCATAAACGGTTTCCAAATCCATTGTTGCTTCCGGTTTCTTTTTCAGAATACGCTTCTGGATGACTTCATCCACGGAGGAAGAAGATAAGCTCAGTCTTGTTTTGAAACGAGCCTGGATACGGGAGAACTCATCGGCACGAACTTTGATGATTTCATCAATGGCTTCCTGTCCGGTGCAGATCACCCAAATCTTTCCTTCACACTCACTTCCGATTTTTTCTGTCAAAGACTGGAGGTTCAAAAGCATATCGGTGTCTGTGCCGACATACTGACCAACTTCGTCGATCATAAACAGCAGACGGAAGTTCGCTGGTTTAGTATCCACATAGGCTTTCATATCTTCCACAAGCTGAGCAATAGATATTTCTGTTGCCGTTTTATCATTGAACCATGCCTTGGCATCGTCCTCACTCATATCCAGAACTTCCATTAAAGTCGGAATAATAAACTTTCCATTGAATGCAAAGGCACGGCGCATTTCCATCCAGGACTTGCCTTTCTTTTCTTCAAAAACTCTGCGAAACTCCTCAGTTTTTCCCTGCTGGTCAATATAACGCTCCATCATGGCAACTTTCAGATTCTCACCGTAAAATCCCAGATGGTTGTAGAACATTTTGGCAAATACACGAAGAACCGCAGTCTTATCTTTATTGCTGAATCCCTCAATATCAATATTGAACAGAATTGTCTCGGTCTGTCCCTTTGTGGCACGATCAATCAGCATAAAGGTTGCCGGGTCGTCCTCAAACTTTTTACGGAAACGCTCCACACTGCGAATGCCTTTTACCTCTTTATTTTCCAAAAGGTAGGAAAGCATTTTCAGGAAGTGAGATTTACCACTTCCAAAGAAACCGGAAATCCAAACACCCATATCGGCTGTCGGCTGGTCAAAAGCATCACCGTAATAATTGAAGAACGTAATGAAATGTTTCTTCAATTCTCTGGTAATGACATATTCATTTAACTCCTGCTCGATTACATCATCAGCAGCCTGATCTACTTTAATTACACCATTGATTTTGCGGTTAATGTCATCCGCAAACATATCTCGAATCATCATGGCTTTATCCCCCTTAATCTATGACATTGAATGCCCGGTAATAATCATTTGGTGTCAGACGATTAAACAGTTTTACATGACGACCATCAAACTCACCCGGATACATAACCAAAATCGGAACATCCGAAAAATACGGTTGCAAGGCTTCCAATAACGTATGGATTCTCATAAACGGGAACACCTCGCCCACACCTGTCAGCATCAGCACATCACCCGGTTCGTGTGGCTCATACTGGATTTTATCAATGAACTCTCCATTGCCGATTGCGGAGTTAAGCTGCTCCAGAAGATAAGCACTTCCGTCAGCTTCTTCCATATCGGGAATTGCATCTGTGATGTCCATATCATCGCAGATAGAGAGAAATGTTTTATATAAATTACAAACGATCAAATGGCAATCTAAGGACTGATCAGTTTCCAGCTGATTCACAAAATGACGGACAACCATTTCATTCTCCGGTTCATAACAGAAGATTCTGATATTCACCTCATTGCTGAGTCCTTTGCCTTCCAGGAACTCCGGTTCCTGAATCAATGCCCGAACTTTGTCCAGGCGTTCTTTTATGTCACTCATTGGCTACCTCCTAAGAAAAGCAATTAAACGCCGGCAGTATCGCCATATCACCATTGCTTCTGATGGCATTCTCCAAAACAGGATGCAGCCATACTGGATTCAAATGATCTGCCCCCCGGTTGTCGAGATATTCTGTTTCAACAAGCACTCTGGCAATTATCTGTTTTAACTTTGTTATTGTAGTATCGCTCCAGGAAGCCACGGTATCATTCTGCTCCTGCAAGCGCATAAAAAATGTATTCAAATCTATCTTACCAAAAGACGTGTCCCTTAATCTGTACTTCTCGCCAATGACGGTCAGCATAAATTCCCAGACCAGTCGGCTCTGCTTCATCAACGCATACAAACAAATCTGTTTTGCCACATCCGTCGGCTGTGAAGCAATCGCAGAAACCAGAGAATCATCTTCCAGTGCCTGAAGCCGTTTGATGCAGGCTTTCGCCATGCGTGTAATAGATTTTTCCGTTGGATACTGAAAAAGATTCTGCTCTACAATTTCTTTAACAATTGCATCATCGGAATTTCCTTCTGCCATTAGCTTTGCGGTAGAACGCATTTCGTAGAAAAGGAACGGCTCTCTGGTCAAAGACGCAATATAAGGATAAGAATGATCCATGTTCCCGTACCTCCTTACTGCTCCTCTTTTTTATCAGGAACAAATTCCATGATGTCTCCCACATCACAATTCAAAGCAGAACATATCTTTGACAGAATCTCTGTACTTACATTTTCATCTTTTGATAATCGAGACATCGTTGTTGTACTAACTCCTGTCATTGCACGCAAATCTTTCTTCATCATTTCTTTATCAATTAACAATTTCCACAATTTCTTGTAACTAACTGCCATTTTTTCACCTCAATCTTATTTGCTTGAAATATCTGTTCACATGGTATTTATCATCATATCATAAAAATGCGTTTCAAACAATCTAATCTACCAAAAATCGTAATTCAATTCTGAAATATCGCATTTAAAATCACAAGAAACACATCTTAATAAGACAAGCTGAAAGTACAAGTGCCACTATATATCCGATTCCACAGAAAAATTTTATCTCGTTTATTTTCTCTGATTGCAATCTTATCCTTTTTTTCAATTTTTGCACTTCGTTCTCAGCTGTCTTTCTATTCTGTTCCGCCTGATACTTTAAACTTAACATCAGCGATAATAGACCTTTCGCTTTCAATGTCAGATTCTTATTCTTGAAATGATGATTACTCATTACCGTAAAATTCTTAGTTCTCTCTACACGAAAAATCTGTGCCATGCTCCCATCCTTCTTTCCAGTTCAAAAGGAAAAGACGCAAGCCATATCTTATGACTCACGCCTTACTTCGCTCACAATATTCTATTTTTATCAGTTACCTGCCAGATTAGTTACTGGCAATCCTTATACATAAATCAATTCTTTCAGGATAATCTCTTCTGCAATCGCTCTGTGCTGATTGGCAGCTCTTACCCATGCCATCTGATCTTTCTCCTTATCCGGCAGTGGTTCTTTTTCTTCCAACTGTTTCAGAATCACTTCTTCCCGTTCCCTGGCTGCCTTGTCCACTTCCAGAAGATGCTCTCCTATCGTATCCTGCAGAAGCATCACCTGATAGGTTGAATTTCGATGGTTTTTCAGATAATCTCTGCGAAGAAAACCATACTTGCCAAGTTGCTCCATCTGTTCACCGGATTTATAGGTGAGATTCGGGATTACTTCAAACTGTCTTACTCCACTTCCTCCAGTTCTGTTCCTTCTGGAAGAATATATCCGCAGTTATCACATACTCCATCCTCTGCAAGTATCCCGTCTTTCACAAAGGCTTCAATGCCTCCCGGTTCATGACAGTGTGGACAATCTAATTCCTGTATCTTTTTCTGATTTCTTACATCCTGGCAATTGGCAAATTCAATTTTACCCATAGTGATTCCTCCATTTTCATTCCATATCAATTTGTCTTCGCAAAAAAGTTCCTACTATACGGGAAAAATTGCTGATATTACGAATATAGGCAAAGTCTTTTCCATAGATTCTCTTTTCCACGGAGAGCTCTTCTTCATTCCCTACAAAAATACCAATTACGAAAATTCCCTGATTTCTGGCCCGACGTACCTCATATGCAGTATCTTTCACAGCTTTTTCTCCGTCATAGATCTTGGGCTGGCGGGTTCCTGGTCGTTGTATGCTCATATCACAGGGTTTTCCATCACTTAATACGATTAAAATCTTATTTTTTTCCGGTCGCTCCATGAGAGAGGAACCGACTGTTTTCAGTGCAAGCCCATCTCTGTTATTGGCATATGCACGAAATTGAAAGATTCTTTCATTTGTTTCCCTTGGTTCTTCATAATTCCGAAATCTCTGAAGAGGCAAAAGCATATCTTCTCCAGCAGAAAAATGTAATTTTTTCATCAAATACATGCCAAGTTTCTTCTGATCAAAATATCGTGCAAAGGCACCCTGCTTCACTGCCTCATACAGAACCGTTTGTTTTGAATAAACATATTTTTCTGTATCCGGTTCAAATTCCGTATCATAATCACCACTGACTGTCCAAAAAAGATTTCTGATACGATTGCTGATCTCCAGATGATGTTCTTCCAGTTGTTCCGCCGGCCATCTGACATCCTCCATACAAGTTTACCCCCATATGTCTTTTCCGGTCCAGGAAGATGGGATTCTGGTAGAAACCACATCTTCTACGATCTCTTTTTCAAATACATCAAAACTTTTATTTATGATTCCCATCTGGATTGCATCAATTGGAGAAAGTCCGCTTCTTGTTGCTTTTACAGCAGAAACCAATCCTCTCAGGTCAAGAGATTTTGTTGAGATTTCTCCATGGTAAGCTTTGATCTGCAAATCCAGAAACAGTCCTGCAAAAGCTTTCAGTGCACTTTTTTCCCCATCTGGAAAATGTTGTCTTAATACAAAAAGGACACTATCCTCATCCATTTCAGGCATATCAATTACCATAAACCTTGAAACCAATGCTTCATTTAGCTCTCTGGTACCTGCGTAACCATAATTCATCGTGCCGATAAATCGTGTTGCCGGATGAAGTAAAATCCTGTTATATCCTGGAATATCGATTCTGCGCCGATGATCCAGTGTGGCATGCAGTACAGAAACCGCATCATTTTTTGCCATATTGATTTCGTCCAGGATTCCAAATCCTCCAAATTCCGCGCATTGGTAGATGGGGCCTTTCCGAAGGCGAACCTCATTATTTATAAAGGTATCCGTTCCAATCAGATCGGCACTGTCTGTATTTACATGAAAAGAAATATCATATTCCGGTCTTCCGAATATCCATGTCAGTGTCTCACATAGTACATTTTTTCCTGTAGCTTTCGCGCCGGAAAGTAAAAGGTTATCTCCCTGAAGAAGCGCTGCTATTGACATTTCCAGAATCTTTTTCCCATAAAATAGGATATCCGGTTTTTCTACTCGTTCCTTTACCTGATCCTCTACCTCATAACGCATGTGAAAATCTCTCAGTTCTCCAATCAGTTCCTGCGCTACCTTCTGGTCTTCTAAATATTTTTCTATTTCTGTCCAATGACTTCTCATGAAGATTTTCCCTTCTTTGCAATTGGTTATATCAAATCAGATAATATTTCTGTTTACTCAATCGTGAACCTCACATGACTAAAGCCACGTGCTTCCGGCCGCTTTAAGCGGCAGACCAAATA
>NZ_QUIM01000008.1:0-144300 GCF_003480245.1 Blautia sp. AM42-2 | reverse complement strand
AGCACATATCTGTGCAAAATCTAAGTAACAGGCGTATCCGCCGATATTTGGTCTGCCGCCTAAAGCGGCCGGAAGCACGTGACTTTAGTCATGTGAGGTTCACGGATAATAACATGTCTGATTTTAGTATCAACGAAATGCAGGAAATGCAGAAAGCGGGAAAAATGCGGACTGAAAAACAGAAGACCGGAATTGTATGGGATTCTCACAGGAGGACGAAAGTGAAAAACCGGAAGCTGCGTGGGAAAATCCTGTCCTTGTGATAGTCAGAGGGATCAAGTATAATGAGTCATATAAAATGTTGACGGGAGGGATTTGCATGGGAAGTTATCTGAATCCGGGAAATGAAGCATTTGCGGTTGCATTAAATTCTGAGATTTATGTTGATAAAACAGGACTGCTGACTTATACGAATAAAGTCATGAACACTCTGCAGGGATATATCTGCAACAGCCGCCCGCGGCGGTTTGGAAAATCAATTACGGCAAACATGCTCACCGCGTATTACAGCAAGGGCTGCAGTTCGAAAGAAATGTTTTCCGGGCTGGAAATCAGCAGGGCAAAGGATTTTGAAAAACATCTGAATCAGTATGATGTGCTCCACTGGGATATCCAATGGTGTATGGAACCGGCAGGCGGACCGGAGCGGATTGTTTCCTATATCTCAGAAAAAACGATTTCGGAGTTAAAAGAATATTATCCCCATATACTTCCAGAAGAAATCCGGTCACTGCCGGAGGCGCTGTCGCGGATCAACGCGGCATCCGGAACAAAATTTATTGTGATTATAGACGAATGGGATGTTCTGATTCGTGACGAGGCGGCGGATCTCAAAACACAGGAAGAATATATCAATTTTCTGCGGGCGATGTTCAAAGGGACGGAGCCGACAAAATATATTCAATTGGCATATCTGACAGGTATTTTGCCTGTAAAAAAAGAAAAGACACAGTCGGCGCTGAACAATTTCAAAGATTATTCGATGCTACATGCCGGGCCGATTGCACCATATGTAGGTTTTACAGAAACAGAAGTTCAAAAACTATGTGAAGTATATGGTCAGAGGTTTGAAGAAGTCAAACGATGGTACGACGGTTATCAGATTGGGAAATATCATGTATACAATCCAAATGCCGTTGTGAACCTGATGCTCGAAGGCGAATTCCAGAGCTACTGGTCCGGAACCGCATCCTATGAGGCGATTGTTCCGCTAATCAATATGGATTTTGATGGCCTGAAAAGTGCCGTAATCGAAATGCTTTCAGGAGATCATGTTCCGGTTGATGTTACCTCTTTTCAGAACGATACCGTTAGCTTCGCCAATAAAGACGATGTGCTGACGTATCTGATTCACCTTGGATATCTGGCCTATGACCGGACATTTAGAACTGCTTTTATTCCGAATGAGGAAATCCGTCAGGAATTGATTCTGGCAACGAAAAGGAAAAAATGGAATGAGTTGATTGTATTTCAAAAAGAATCAGAGCAGCTTCTGAAAGATACAATTCAGATGAATGGAAACGCAGTAGCAAAAGAAATTGAAAAAATTCACATGGAATATACTTCTGTGATTCAGTATAACAATGAAAACTTACTCAGCAGTGTTCTGTCCATTGCCTATTTGAGTTCCATGCAATACTATTTCAAACCAATCCGCGAATTTCCCGCGGGTCGTGGATTTGCAGACTTTGTGTTTATTCCAAAGCCGGAGTTTCAGAATTATTACCCGGCGCTTGTTGTGGAACTGAAATGGGACAAAAGTGTCAGAGCAGCATTAGATCAGATCAGAGACAGAAAATATCCGGAGTCTGTTGCATGCTATGCAGGGGAGCTTTTGCTGGTGGGAATTAACTACAATGAAAAAACAAAAGAACATGAATGCCGGATTGAAAAGTATGAAAAATAAAGGAGTATGTTCGTAAAAATAAAAACGAAAGATCAATATGCTAATATACGATTTGAGGTTTGCGGATTTGGCGCAAATGGCAATGAATGGATTGCCGATTACCACAGATTAAGAGCAATCACACATATTTCAATTTCAGTTTACAGAGATAAAAGAGTATGGATAAGATAGAGATATATCATTATTTAAAAAGGCAAAATATAGCGTATGAAATTACGGAACATAAGGCAGTTTTCAATATGGAAGAAGCAGATGCTGTTGATTTGCCGTATCCAGAGTGGGGCGCTAAAAATTTATATTCAAATGGATATGGATGGCCTGAAAGATTCTGTGGTTCGAATGCTTGCTGGTGAAGCAGTTCCGATTCATATCGGAACATTCAGTAACGATATGACCACGTTTGCAACGAAAGATGATGTACTGACCTTACTGGTGCATCTTGGCTATCTGACCTACAACAGCATTGATGAAACTGTGAGCATTCCCAATAAAGAAGTTTCAAAGGAATATGTCAACGCAATCAGCACAATGAACTGGCATGACGTAGCGGATTTGCCGATGTGTGTATGATCCCAAGACCGTGCCATCTGGATAAGCCGGCGATTGTGATTGAACTGAAATGGGACAAAAGTGCAGTTGGAGCAATCGAACAAATTAAAGAAAAACAGTATGGAAATGCATTGAAAGACTATCAGGGAAATTTGCTGCTTGTCGGTATCAATTATAATAAAAAAACGAAGAAACATGAATGTGTTATTGAGACAATGCAAAAATAAAAAACGGAAGTCTCATATCTGCGCAGTAAGGGTGGCGGATATGGGACTTTTTGGTAAAGACAAATAAAATTTATGGAGGAAACAGAATGATTATTGATTCTTATGATATCACCAGTGAGCCTATCGTAAAGCTGGAGAATTTTTATGGGGAGAAGCAGCATCTGGTAAAAAAATGTATGGTAATTTTTTCAAAAGTAATATATGAATACATGCTTGAAAAATTCCCATGCCGACAGATTGCAGAAGTAAGAGCATGCAATGGAAATATACCGGTTTGGACTCTGCCATATGAGGGAGAAACGATTGCTTTCTACCTGACACCAATTGGTTCCACTCTTGCAGCCGGAACGATTGCCGAAGTCAACCATTTGATAGGTGCATCCACTTTTATCATGTTTGGCTCGTGCGGCAGTCTGGAAAAAGAAGCAACCGATGGAAAGTTTATTCTCCCGACGGAGGCATACCGGGGAGAAGGACTGTCCTATTATTTTGCAGAACCGCAGGACTACATAAAAATAAAAAACACGGACAAACTGGCGGAATTTTTCAAAGAAAGGAAACTGCCATACGTTCAGGGGCGCGTATGGACGACAGACAGTATGCTTCGGGAAACGGTAAATCTTGTAAGAAAACGAAAAGAAGAAGGATGCATTGCCGTGGAAATGGAACTCGCAGGCGTTCAGGCGATCTGTGATTTTTATGGATTTGAACTGTATGATTTTCTTGTTGCGGGAGATGTGCTGATCGAAGGAAACTATGAAACGGATGGATTATCTGCCGCTAACCACGATCTGGATAAGCTGTTTCTGGCGCTGCAGATAGCGAAAAACATGAGGATAGAGGGACGGTAAAATGAAATATAAAGAAAACATAATTTTGAAAAATGGGCAGGATTGCATAATACGAAATGTTCTGTATGAAGATGGGTTGAGATGTCGGATTTGTATGTAGTAACACATAGTGAGTCCGATTATTTACTTTCCTATCCAGAAGAATATCGTGCCGAATTCGGCATTGATGTTGTGAAGGAACACAGGCGGAATGTCTGGTAGTAAATTTTGCCTTTCATGAACTGGGAATGTCTGCGGTAAATGCCGATGCGATCAGAAAGAACACCAGAAGCCGGCATGTGCTGGAGAAAGCGGGATTTCGTTTTCAGGAATGTTACAGATAAAGAATATATGGCCGGCATCCATGCTGACGTTGATAAAAATACAGATATGAAAGTGTTTATATATGATGGAAAAGACACAGAACCATACACAAAATAAATGTTTTCTGATTGTGAGATGCTTCATGGGCGGTTATCGCAGAGGATAGATGATAATGGAGGAAGATTCAGTGGCGGAACAGCTTAGCAATTATAAAAAAAGGACAAAACAAGCAGGGAAAATCCTGTTCTTGTGATAGTCAGAGGAATCAAGTATAATGAAACATATAAAATTTTGACGGGAGGGATTTTGCATGGGAAGTTATCTGAATCCGGGAAATTTTTCGTTTTGTGGAAGTCTTCGCTCTAAAATATATGTAGACAAAAGTGAATTAATTGCAAAGACAAACGAAGTTCTTTGTACAGAACAGAGATACATCTGTGTGAGCCGTCCAAGGAGATTTGGTAAATCAATGGCCGCCAATATGCTTGCTGCGTATTATGATCGAAGCGAAAATACAGAAGAACTTTTTCAGAATCTTGCAATCCGTGAAGACAAGTCCTATAAAGAAAATCTGAATCAGTACGATGTTATCAAAATTAATATGCAGGAATTTTTAAGCATGTCAGGAACAATGGAAGAAATGCTGGAAATGTTGAAAAATTATCTTGCAGCAGATTTTGAGGAAACTTATCCGGAAGTGCGTTTTCGGGATGAAAAGAATCTGATCCAGGTAATGAAAGATGTATTTTCATATACCAGATGCCCTTTTGTCATTCTGATTGATGAGTGGGACTGTCTGTTTCGGGAATATAAACAGGATAAAGATGCACAGAAAAAATATCTCGATTTTCTCCGTGCATGGCTGAAAGACAAAGATTATGTTGCACTGGCCTACATGACGGGAATTCTTCCGATCAAGAAATATGGATCTCATTCCGCATTAAATATGTTTACCGAGTATTCCATGACAGATCCCGGCGATCTGGCGGAATATTTTGGTTTCACGGAGAGGGAGGTATCGGCCCTCTGTAAGAAATATGAGATGAGTTTTGAAGAAGCAAAAACGTGGTACGATGGTTATCAGCTGATTGCGCATCGGCAGACGGGAGACGAAATTTATTCTATGTACAGCCCAAAATCCGTTGTAGAAGCCATGCTGCGCCACAAATTCGGAACCTATTGGAACCAGACGGAAACGTATGAGGCCTTAAAAATTTATATTCAAATGGATATGGATGGCCTGAAAGATTCTGTGGTTCGAATGCTTGCTGGTGAAGCAGTTCCGATTCATATCGGAACATTCAGCAACGATATGACCACGTTTGCGATGAAAGATGATGTGTTAACTCTGCTGGTGCACCTCGGTTATCTGACTTACAACAGCATAAATGAAACCGTGAGCATTCCCAATAAAGAAGTTTCCCGGGAATATGTCAATGCAATCAGCACAATGAATTGGCATGGTGTAGCAGATTCTGTGGAATCTTCCCGCAAATTACTGGAATCTTTATGGGCAATGGATGCAGATGCCGTCGCAGCCGGAGTGGAAAAAGCGCATGAGGAAATTTCAATTCTCCAATATAATGATGAAAATTCTCTTAGCTGTACCATTCAGCTCGCCTTCTATTTTGCACGGGAATACTACACTATGGTTCGGGAACTGCCGGCAGGAAAAGGATTTGCCGATGTATGCATGATCCCAAGACCGTGCCATCTGGATAAGCCGGCGATTGTGATTGAACTGAAATGGGACAAAAGTGCAGTTGGCGCGATAGAACAGATCAAAGAAAAACAGTATGGAAACGCGTTGAAAGATTATCAGGGGAATTTGCTGCTTGCTGGAATTAACTATAATAGGAAAACGAAGAAACACGAATGTGTTATTGAGACAATGCAAAAATAAAAAACGGAAGTCTCATATCTGCGCAGTAAGGGTGGCGGATATGGGACTTTTTGGTAAAGACAATTAAAATTTATGGGAGAAAACAGAATGATTATTGATTCTTATGATATCACCAGTGAGCCTATTGTAAAATCGGAGAATTTTTGTCACCTGTTCTGCATGAAACCAGAATAACGGCGGAGCAGGACAGGGAAAGCATAGTTTGTGACATCTGTCAAACCATAATATCCAATGGAAAATAATTGCTTCGGACAGGGAATGATCTTTGTTCTGCCAGAGAAATATGATAAAATAAGAAACAGAAATAAATTTTTTTGCAAGCCCGTCGGTGGTAAAGGATTTAGGAGGGAGCAGACCCATGAAATCAGTAATTTCCATTGGAAACCAGGATTTTGTATCCATTAGAAAGAATAACTGTTTTTATGAATCAGGTAGCACTTCAGACCTTCAGCAGTTTCGACACGGGTGGAAAACCGTCAGAGGAACTCGAACCAGAAAGATTTTACCATGGATTTGTCCTTGGGCTGATTGTCGATCTGGCCGGAAAATACAGAATCACATCCAACAGAGAAAGTGGATTTGGACGGTATGACGTAGTAATGGAGCCATTGAAAGAAAACTTGGATGCGATCGTGATGGAATTCAAGGTTCAGAATACATCAAAAGAAAAGTCGCTGGAAGAGACGGTGGAACATGCACTTCGTCAGATTCAGAAAAAACAGTATGACACAGAATTGCTTGCCAGAGGAATCACAAAGGAGCGGATCAGGCATTATGGATTTGCGTTTCGGGGAAAGAAAGTGTTGATGGGAAATTGACGCAGACCATCTATGGGCATTGGAGAAAAACACGCGTGCCATTGCGTTTTACAACCGCCACGGATTTCAGTGGACAGGAACGAAACAGCTGGAAGCGGATTGCGAATATCCGCTTTACTGAAGCAAAAATAGCCGAAAAGCCTGTTCTACCGTATCGGTCATATTTTCTGCCGCATTTTTCACATCCATAGCTTCTTCGAGTGAAACGACGCTTCGCAGAATCGGGAAAAATGCATCAATTCCGGCGGCGTTGCATGCAGATGCATCCTTTGTGACACAGCCGGAGAACGCAAGGACAGGTTTGCCGTATTCTTTTGAAAGTTTTGCAACTCCGATCGGCGCTTTTCCCATCACGGTTTGTCCGTCGAGCCGTCCTTCGCCGGTGATAACAAGATCAGCATCTTTTACATCATCACGAAGCCGGGTTTCGTCCAGTACGATCTGAATGCCGGGTTCCAGCGAAGCAGAAAGAAACGTCTGAAAAGCAAATCCAAGTCCGCCCGCAGCACCTGTTCCGGGAATTTCCGCGTCGACGTTCGGGAATGTTTTCCGGCAGAGCGCGGCGTAGGAGGCAAGCGATGTGTCCATACGTTTGATCATGACAGCATCCGCGCCCTTCTGCGGTCCGAAAACGGCGCTGCAGCCGTTGGAACCACAGAGCGGATTCGTTACATCGCAGGCAATACGGAAGGTGCATTCCGAAAGTTCCGGCAGAACGTGATCTGTCGTAATCGCGGTAAGAGATTCCAGCCCGACGGCACCAAAAGGAACCTGTTTTCCTTCTGCATCGAGCAGTCCGAAACCGAGTGCCTGTAGCATACCAATACCGCCGTCATTCGTGGCACTTCCGCCGATTCCGATAATAAAATGGCGGCAGCCACGCAGAACCGCATCCTGGATTACTTCACCGACACCGTATGTCGTTGTATACAACGGATTTCGCTCCGTATCCGAAACAAGCGTAATTCCAGCTGCACCGGACATCTCAATAACAGCTGTCTGTGCCTGTTCTATTACGCCATACGTACACGAAACTGTCTTTTGTGCCGGTCCCGTCACAGGAACGGACACAAACTGTCCGCCGAGTCCTTCCGTCAGAGCCTGTACCGTCCCTTCTCCTCCGTCCGCCAGTGTCCGCACAACCGTTTTAACATCTGGATCCACCCTGTGAATCCCTTGCGCAGCAGCATTCCCGGCCTGAAGAGACGAGAGACTTCCTTTAAATGAATCAATTGCAATTGCAACCTTCAAACTTTCACTTCCGTTTCCTTATAAGATACCATGATTTTACCATCCCCATGTCCAAATAGCAACGCACACCCCTGAAAATCCCGTAAAATCGCGGAAAAGAACCGATAAAATATGCTTTCCACTCTTGACAACGCTTACAGCCCCTAGTTATAATAAGGCATGAAAAACGATGACGAAGACAGTAGTCTGCGCGTGAACGGTCTGTGGAAAGCGAGCCGGGGATGGTGGGAGTCCGGTACAAGTAGCGGCAGGTGAACATCACTTCCAAGTTGCAGTTCTGAATCTGCGTACCCGGCGCATAAAATATAGAAAACCGGAGAGCAGTGGTAAGAAGTTGCCGGCCGTTCCCCGTTACAGGAAATGCATATGATAGTATGTAACAGGTGGTTACGATAAGTACAGCTTTCGTCCTATTACAGGGCGGGAGCTTTTTCTTATTTTACGCGAACAAATCAAACGAGAAACTTAAGTTTCAGGAGGTACAAGCATGTACAAGAAAGTTTCAACCGACATGAACTTTGTCGAGAGAGAAAAACAGGTTGAGAAGTTCTGGGAAGACAATCAGATCTTCGAGAAAAGTATGAAAGTGCGTGAAGGAAATCCGTCCTACGTATTCTATGACGGACCGCCGACCGCAAACGGAAAACCGCACATCGGCCACGTAGAGACCCGTGTTATCAAGGATATGATTCCGAGATACCGTACTATGAAAGGCTATCAGGTACCGAGAAAAGCAGGCTGGGATACCCACGGACTGCCGGTAGAGCTGGAAGTTGAGAAAAAACTCGGTCTGGACGGAAAAGATCAGATCGAAAAATACGGCGTAGAGCCATTCATCGAGCAGTGTAAAGAGAGCGTATGGAAATACGAGGGAATGTGGGAAGACTTCTCCCATACCGTTGGCTTCTGGGCTGATATGAAAAACCCATACGTTACGTATCATAACGACTACATCGAGTCCGAGTGGTGGGCATTAAAAGAGATCTGGAAGAAAGGTCTTCTGTACGAAGGACACAAAATCGTTCCTTACTGCCCGCGCTGCGGTACCCCGCTTTCTTCCCACGAAGTAGCACAGGGATACAAAGATGTCAAAGAACGTTCTGCCGTTGTCCGCTTTAAAGTAAAAGGCGAGGACGCATACATCCTGGCATGGACCACCACACCGTGGACCCTTCCGTCCAACGTTGCACTCTGCGTCAACCCGGATGAGGATTACGTAAAAGTAACAAGCAAAGGATATACCTATTATATGGCAGCCGCTCTGGTAGATACCGTTCTTGGAGAAGGCGCCGAGGTTCTGGAGCATTATCAGGGCAAAGATCTCGAGTTCAAAGAGTACGAGCCGCTGTTCCCGTACGCTGAGAAGAGAATCGGAAACAAAAAAGCATACTATGTAGTCTGCGATACCTACGTAACACTGACCGATGGTACCGGTGTTGTTCATATCGCTCCTGCATTCGGTGAGGACGACTCCAAGGTCGGCCACAGATACGATCTTCCATTCGTACAGTTAGTAAACGAAAAAGGTGAGATGACAGAGGAAACTCCGTGGGCAGGCACTTTCTGTAAGAAAGCAGATATGGCCGTTCTGCAGGCACTCGAGGACAAGGATCTTCTGTTTGATGCGCCGCTGTTCGAGCACAGCTACCCGCACTGCTGGAGATGCGATACTCCGCTGATCTACTACGCACGTGAGACCTGGTTCATCCGCATGACTGCAGTAAAAGAGGATCTGATCCGCAACAACAACACCATCAACTGGATTCCGGAGAGCATCGGAAAAGGACGCTTCGGTGACTGGCTGGAAAACGTTCAGGACTGGGGACTTTCCAGAAACCGTTACTGGGGAACTCCGCTTCCGGTATGGCAGTGTGAATGCGGCCATCAGGACTGCATCGGCAGCATCGAAGAGCTGAAAGAAAAAGCCGACAACTGCCCGGATGACATCGAGCTTCACCGCCCATACATCGACGCAGTGACCATTAAGTGCCCGAAATGCGGTAAAGAGATGCACCGTGTACCGGAGGTTATCGACTGCTGGTTCGATTCCGGATCCATGCCGTTCGCACAGCATCACTATCCATTCGAGAACAAAGAAATCTTCGAGAAACAGTTCCCGGCACAGTTTATTTCCGAGGCTGTAGACCAGACACGTGGATGGTTCTACTCCCTGCTTGCAATTTCCACTCTGCTGTTCAACAAAGCACCATACGAAAACGTTATCGTTCTTGGTCTGGTACAGGATGAGAACGGACAGAAGATGAGTAAATCCAAAGGAAATGCGGTAGATCCGTTTGACGCACTGCAGACCTACGGTGCCGATGCGATCCGCTGGTACTTCTACACCAGCAGCGCTCCGTGGCTGCCGAGCCGTTTCGCAGGCAAGACGGTCGTGGAAGGACAGAGAAAGTTCATGGGAACCCTGTGGAACACCTACGCATTCTTTGTTCTGTATGCAAACATCGACAACTTCGATGCAACAAAATACAGTCTGGAGTATGACAAGCTGGCTGTTATGGATAAATGGCTGCTGTCCCGTCTGGAATCCACTGTAAAAGCTGTAGACGACAACCTGGCAAATTACCGTATCCCGGAGGCAGCAAAAGCACTGCAGTCCTTCGTGGATGATATGAGTAACTGGTATGTACGCCGCTCCCGTGAGCGTTTCTGGGCAAAAGGCATGGAGCAGGATAAGATCAATGCTTACATGACTCTGTACACCGCACTGGTGACCGTTGCAAAAGCAGCAGCTCCGATGATTCCGTTCATGACCGAGGATATTTATCAGAACCTCGTAAAGAGCATCGATGCAAGTGCACCGGAAAGTATCCACCTGTGTGACTTCCCGGAGGTACATGAGAACTGGATCGATCCGAAGATGGAAGAGGATATGGCCGACCTGCTGGAGATCGTCGTTATGGGACGTGCCGCAAGAAACACCGCCAATATCAAGAACCGTCAGCCGATCGGAACGATGTATGTTAAGAGCGAGTTCCAGCTTTCCGAATTCTACAAAGAGATCATCGAGGACGAGCTGAATGTCAAAGAAGTTGTATTCAAAGATGACATCGCAGATTTCATCAGCTACAGCTTCAAACCGCAGATGCGTACCGTAGGACCAAAATACGGAAAACTCCTGAACAAGATCAAAACCGTACTGTCCGAGCTCGATGGAAACAAGGCAATGGCAGAGCTGAAGAGCACCAGCGAACTTAAACTTGACATCGATGGACAGGAAATTGTATTATTAGAGGAGGATTTGCTGATCGACATGGCACAGATGGAAGGCTATGTTTCCGAATCCGACCATACAATCACTGTTGTTCTGGATACCAATCTGACTCCGGAACTGATCGAAGAAGGCTTCGTACGTGAGCTGGTAAGCAAAATCCAGACTATGCGTAAAGAGGCAGGCTTTGAGGTTATGGACAAGATCCGTGTATACGCAAAAGACAACGATAAGATTGTAGACATCATGAAAAACCATGGTGATGAAATTAAATCTGAAGTTCTGGCAGAAGATATCGTGACCGGAGAGACAAAGGGCTATGAGAAGGAGTGGAATATCAACTCCGAAAAGGTTACCATGGCAGTAGAACGTATCTAAGATTATTTTTGGATGTGTTTTCACGACGATCATTAATATGAAATTGGCCTGCGAGCGGGGAGAAAAACAAGCTCTCCGCTCGCAGACTGCTATTAAGGAGGACGCAGATGTTAAACGCCGAGTTCAAAAAAGAAACTTTTAAGAACAGTGTGAAAGAAAATGTAAAAATGCTGTACAGAAAGAACCTGGAAGATGCTTCCCAGCAGGAAATTTATCAGGCAGTCTGCTATGCAGTAAAAGATGTTATTATTGATAACTGGCTGAAAACCCAGAAGGCAATGGAAGAACAGGATCCGAAGATTCTGTACTATATGTCCATGGAATTCCTGATGGGCCGTGCACTTGGAAATAACCTGATCAACCTGACTGCATATAAACAGGTACAGGAAGCTCTCGAGGAAATGGGACTGAACCTGAACCTTCTGGAGGATCAGGAGAGAGATCCGGCTCTTGGAAACGGCGGTCTTGGCCGTCTGGCAGCATGCTTTCTGGATTCTCTGGCTACTCTTGGATATCCGGCGTACGGCTGCGGTATCCGTTACAAGTACGGTATGTTCAAACAGCAGATCCGCGACGGTTATCAGGTAGAAGTACCGGATAACTGGCTGAAAAACGGCTATCCATTCGAGCTGAAACGTCCGGAGTATGCAAAAGAGGTAAAATTCGGCGGATATGTGGCGCAGGAGTACGATGAGGCTACCGGACGCGTAAACTTTGTGCAGAAGGATTACCAGTCTGTCAATGCAATTCCTTACGACATGCCGATCGTAGGATATGACAACGACGTTGTAAATACTCTGACTATCTGGGATGCAGAGGCTATTCAGGACTTCTCATTGGATTCCTTCGACAAGGGTGATTACCACAAAGCTGTTGAGCAGGAAAACCTTGCAAAGACCATCGTAGAGGTTCTGTATCCGAACGATAACCATTACGAAGGAAAAGAGCTGCGTCTGAAACAGCAGTATTTCTTTATTTCTGCAAGCGTACAGAGAGCAGTTGCAAAATATAAAAAACAGCACGATGATATTACGAAGCTGTATGAGAAGGTTACCTTCCAGCTGAATGATACCCACCCGACCGTAGCTGTTCCGGAGCTGATGCGAATTCTGATGGATGTGGAAGGCCTTGGCTGGGATGAGGCATGGGAGATTACGACAAAGACCTGTGCATACACGAACCATACGATTATGGCAGAGGCACTTGAAAAATGGCCGGTTGACCTGTTCTCCAGACTTCTTCCGCGTATCTATCAGATCGTAGAAGAGATCAACCGCCGCTTCCTGATCCAGGTAAGAGAGCAGTACCCGGGTGATGAGGAAAAAGTCCGCCAGATGGCAGTGATCTACGACGGACAGGTTCATATGGCTCGTCTGGCTATCGTAGGCGGATATTCTGTCAACGGTGTTGCAAAGCTTCATACCGAGATCCTGAAAAAACAGACCTTAAAAGACTTCTACGAAATGACTCCGGAGAAGTTCAACAATAAGACGAACGGTATTACACAGCGTCGTTTCCTGCTTCACGGAAATCCGCTTCTGGCTGACTGGGTAACTGAGTATGCCGGAAATGGCTGGATTACCGATCTTCCGAAGATCAAAAAGATTGCTGAGCTTGCAGATGATACACAGGCACAGAAGGAATTTATGGAGATTAAACACAAAAATAAAGTTCGCCTGGCAAAATACATCAAAGAGCATAACGGCATTGATGTAGATCCGAACTCTATTTTTGACGTTCAGGTAAAGCGTCTGCATGAGTACAAACGCCAGTTTATGAACATTCTTCATATTATGTACCTGTATGACCGTCTGAAAAAGAACCCGGATATGCCGTTTTACCCAAGAACCTTTATCTTTGGAGCGAAAGCTTCCGCAGGCTATGAGCGTGCAAAAGCAATCATCAAACTGATCAACTCCGTTGGGGATGTCGTAAATAACGATCCGACCATCAAAGGAAAGATCAAAGTCGTATTTATCGAGGATTATCGTGTCAGCAACGCAGAGCTGATCTTTGCAGCTGCCGATGTTTCCGAGCAGATTTCTACCGCAAGTAAAGAGGCTTCCGGTACCGGTAACATGAAGTTCATGCTGAACGGTGCCCTGACTCTTGGAACCATGGACGGTGCAAACGTAGAGATCGTTGAGGAAGTTGGAAAAGAGAACGCCTTTATCTTCGGACTTTCCGCAGATCAGGTTATCGAATATGAGAACAACTACACCTACGATCCGATGAGCTACTTCATCCACGATCAGGACATCCACAACGTAGTGATGGATCTGATCAGCGGAAGATACTCAAACGGCGACACCATGATGTTCCGTGATCTGTATGACTCCCTGCTCACACCGAAGAATGCTCCGCGCCCGGATATGTACTTTACCCTGGCAGACTTCAAGTCCTATGCGGCAGCACAGGAGCGTGTTGAGGATAAATACAGAAATACTTCTGCATGGGCAAGAAGCGCGATCCTGAATACCGCACACAGCGGCAAATTCACATCCGACCGTACCATCCAGCAGTATGTAGATGATATCTGGCATCTGGACAAGATTACTGTCAGAAAGTAATCGGAATCAAATATAAGTAGTTAGGGGACACCTGCTTTTCCGGGAAAAACCGGAGGGGCGGGTGTTCTTTTTTGATGCCCGCTGGAAGGATTTGCATCCCGAAAAATGCCTGCAAAACAGGCATTCTTTTGACATTCTACGGGGAGTGTGGTACACTGTTCGTGTCTATGAACTAAAACAATCTGAAATGTATTGAGGTGAAAAGATTGGATAAAGCTGAATATCAAAGCCGGCTGGAAGAGCTGAACAGTCTGGTAAAAAAAGAGGACTATGAGGGGGCACTTGCAGTTGTAGAAGCCGTTGACTGGCGGCGTGTCAAGAGTCTGCGCACGCTCGGCATGGTAGCGGATGTCTATGAGGCGAACAAACGATATCCGGAGGCGAAGAAGATTCTGCTGATGGCGTATGACCGTTCCTCCATCGGAAAGGGCATTCTGTATCGCCTGGTAGAGGTCTCCGTAAAAATGAAAGACTTTGATGAGGCGATTGACTTTTACAACGAGTTTGAAGCAGTCGCACGTCACGATAATTCCCGGTATCTGCTGAAATACAAGATTTTAAGAGGACAGAAAGCGCCGCTTGAGGAGCAGATTTCCCTTCTGGAGGAATACAAAGAGCGGGAATTTACCGAGAGATGGGCATATGAACTGGCAAACCTTTACAGCAAAGCCGGAGAGACGCAGAAATGCATCGATGCCTGTGATGAGCTGATCCTGTGGTTCAGCGAGGGCAAATATGTAACAAAGGCAATGGATCTGAAAATGAAGTACGAGCCGCTGTCACCGTCCCAGCAGATCAAATACGAGCATCGTTTTGACTACAAAAAGAATGAAGAGCCGTCCGAGGATCCGGAAGCACTTAAAGTGCGGTTAGCCGGAGAGAGCGGAGCCGGTGAAATGGCTGCGACGAAAGAGCCGGCAGAGACGCCGGAAGTAAAACCGGTAAACGGCGGTGTGATGAGCCAGTATGTGGCCGGTGAAGAAGAAAAAGAAGCCGGTTCGCCGTACGAAGCATATGAGAAAACACAGCAGGCCGAGGCAGATGCAGAGCAGGTGCAGGAGTACGAAGCACTGCAGCAGACAGAGGAGCCGATCGAGGAGATTCCGGAAGAGCAGGCGTATGCAGACAGCACGCCGACGTACCTTGGAAATACGATCGATCTTCACGCAGAGCTTGCAAAGAGCATCCGCGATGTCTTCTCCTTCCGCGGAAAGAAACAGGAAGAGACGGCAGTCGAGGAAGAGACAAGCGAAGAGCCGGTACAGTACGAAGTAAAAGATCTGGAGCCGGAGCAGCTTGATGTAAACGTAGAGGTATCCCCGGATGCCAACACGACGATCAAGACAAGACCGCGGCCAAAACCGAAGGAAAAAGCCGAGCCGGTAATGCCGAAAGCACCGAAGCCGGAGAAGAAATACGAAGAGCCGGACCTTGAAGCACTGTTCCAGGAGACCGCAGCAAACCTGTCGGAGGAAGTTGCGGAGGAAGAAGCAGAAGAGCCAGTGGAACCGGCAGCAGAAGCCGAAACCGCAGAGCAGCCGATGGATCCGGAGTCCGAGGCAGAGGCACGGGAAGCGGCAGAGGAGCCGCAGGCGGAAGCTGAGCCGGAAGAAGCAGCAGAACCGGCAGATGAAGCGGAAACCGAAGAGATCACAGAACCGGCGGATGAGGCTGAAACCGAAGAAGCTGCAGAGCCGATGGATGAAGCTGAGATCGAAGAGATTATAGAACCGGCAGCCGAGGCTGAAATCGAAGAAGCAGAAGTTACAGAACCAGCAGTGGAAGCTGAAACAGAAGCAGCCGAGAAGGCTCAGGCGGAAGCCGAAATTGAGGAAACCGTAGAACCGGCGGAGACGCCGTCCATGGATGCAACGGTTGTCATCCCGGATCTGAAACCGGCAGAGGAGACACGGCCGACCATCGATTTTAGTGAGCTTCAGGCAGCGCTGAACGCAGAAGTGCAGGAAGCTGAAAAAGCATCGGAAATCGAACTGCCGGACGAGCCGGAAACTGCGGAAGCAGAACCTGCTGATGAGCCGGAAAGCGAAACAGAGCCGGAAACCCCGGCCGAGACTGAGCCAGCCGATCCGTTTGAGCCGGCAGGAACCCAGCCGATCGAGATTACCCCGGAGGAAATCGAAATCGAAGTTCCGACCGAGCCAAAGCGTGAGCGCGTATCCGATGCGACGATCAACATGAGCATCGAAAAAACAACGGATGCCACCGTTCAGCTGATCCGCGACAACATTCCGGAAGGAACTGTTGCGAAATCGATTGAAGAGGTGCTCCGCGAGGAGACGCCGGAGGAGGCAAGACTCCGCATCCTGAACGACACCCAGCCGGATAAGCTGAGTGATGAGCAGAAAGCGCTGTTTACTTACTTTGCGAAAGTTCCAGGCATGGATATCCAGATTCTGGATGCAATGCATGGTGTTTATCATTACGCAGGCGACCGTACTTCCCGTCATGGAAACATTGCCATTATGGGCGGATACGGTACTGGAAAAACGAAGCTGTCGGAGGATCTCGTCCGTGCAATCTGTGCTGACTTAAAACTTCCGGCAACGAAGATGGCCCGTCTGGATGCATCTGTTCTGAACAAAAAGGACTGTGCGCAGATTGTTTCAAAGCTGGCGGGAGGTTTCCTCCTGATCGAGCGTGCCGGTCTGATGTACCCGGAGACGATCGAGAAGCTGTCGCAGGCAATGGATTTCCGTACCGACAGTCTGGTTCTGATCATCGAGGATGAGAAGGTCAGCATGAGAGGTCTTCTGCGGAATTACCCTGATTTTGCGAAGAAGTTTGAGACGGTCATTTCGATTCCTGTTTTCACGAACGACGAGCTGGTTACGTTTGCCCGCACGTATGCGCGTGAGAATGGATACAAGATGGACGAGATGGGTGTGCTTGCTCTGTATACACAGATTGGCAACAATCAGAAGGAGGGCGAGCCGATGACGATTTCACAGGTCAAAGATATGGTGGATCGTGCCATCGCCCATGCAGAAAAGGGAACCCGTAAATTCGGAAGACGCATGTCCAGAAAGCATACCGATGCGGACGACCGCGTGATTCTTTACGAGAAAGACTTTGAGTTCTAAATACATGGAGAATTTATGGAGAAAGTAAAACCGTGGCTCGGGGAGCCGCAGAATACAATAGCCGTACTGCAGAAGTACGGCTTTGTATTTCAGAAAAAGTATGGTCAGAATTTTCTGATCGATCCACATGTGCTGGATAAGATTGTAGCCGCTGCAGGTATCGGACCGGACGATTTTGTTGTGGAAATCGGACCTGGTATCGGTACGCTGACGCAGTATCTTGCGTATGCTGCGCGGAGTGTGTGTGCGGTGGAAATTGACAAGAATCTGATCCCGATTCTGGAGGATACGCTGTCGGATTATGATAATGTTGAGGTTATCAACAATGATGTTTTGAAGGTGGATCTGGCGGCGCTGGCGAAGGAGAAGAACAACGGACGGCCGATCAAGGTTGTGGCGAATCTTCCGTATTATATTACGACGCCGATTATTATGGGATTATTTGAGAATCATGTGCCGGTGGATTCGATTACGGTTATGGTTCAGAAGGAGGTTGCGGATCGGATGCAGACGGGGCCGGGATCGAAGGATTACGGGGCGCTGTCGCTGGCGGTGCAGTATTATGCGGAGCCGTATATTGTGGCGAATGTGCCGCCGAACTGTTTTATGCCGCGGCCGAAGGTTGGAAGTGCGGTGATCCGGTTGACGCGTCATGAGGTGATGCCGGTGGAGACGAAGGATGAGAAGTTGATGTTCTCCATTATTCGGGCGTCGTTTAATCAGAGACGGAAGACGCTGGCGAACGGACTGAAAAATTCGGAGCTGCTGCATTTTTCGAAAGAGGAGATTGAGGCTGCAATCACAGCCTGCGGCTGGCCGCTTACGATTCGTGGGGAGGCATTGAATTTACAGGAGTTTGCGCGGTTGACGGATGAATTGTGTAAATAGAGGGGACGCCTCGCCGCCGCTCGTCCGCCCTTGCGTGATGCGCATGGCAGCGGTGGAAAAGCGGGGGAAAAGGGCATGAAAAAAAGCACCGTTGGCGAAACAGTGCTTTCTTTCATTTTTATTTTTAAAGGAAGGAGAGCCGATTTTCTAATCGGCAATATGAAAAAGAAAATTGTGTAAATAATGTTGGCATTCATTATTTATGCTTTTAGTATACGGGTAAATTATGTTGAAAGCGTGTTCATGTTGTAAAAAAATCATGAACAAATTGTGACTATTCAGAGCCATGCGAAATTTCAGAACAAATTGCGAATCATGCTTGCATGAATGAGCACTTTTTTCTGAAATTTCATATGGCGAGAAGCCACATCAAGATGCAGCGCAGCGGAATCGAGATGGGGCTCTGAACAGGGACTTATTTCTGAGTTGTGTTCGCAATTCATGTTTCTATAGCAATCCCCGAAAATAATGCAAAAAATTCAGCACCGCAGAGCGTGAATTACTGCGTCACAGATTTTCGTCGTACCCCGGTACGCCTTCAAATCTGTTCCTTGCAATTCGCGCTCTGCAGCACTGCCTTTTTTGCATTATTTTCGGGTCTTGCTATAGGTTACAGGTCCAGCAGCTTAAAGGTGGAAATTCCGAGGAAGTTTCGGGAGCAGAGGCTGATTCCGCCCATGAGGACGGAGACATCCTGCAGGTGAGCCGGGAGGACGTGGAGGTACCAGCGGAGGCGGTTCTGGATTCCGGAGGTGATTTCGTCGATCAGACCCGGGATGTAGTTGGTGAAGGAGCTGTTGATGACGATGACGTCCGGGTTGAAGGTGTGGAGAACCGTGTTCAGGCTGATTCCGATGTAGTGGGTGAAATCCTGCATTACTTTGCGGGCGTTGGGGCTGCCTTCCTGGTAATACTGGATGAAGCGTTCGACGGAGACGTTTTCTAGGCCTTCAGCGGCGGCGAAATCGTTCAGGACGGCGGCTTCGGAGATGTACTGTTCGAGGCAGCCGTGGTTGCCGCAGGGGCAGGGCCGGCCATCGGGGAAGAGGATGGTGTGGCCGAATTCGCCGGCGTAGCCGTTTTGGCCGGTGTAGAGTTCGCCGTCAATGAGGATTCCCATGCCGACGCCTTCGTGGATGTTCAGGAAGATCATATTTTTAAAGTGCTCTGCGCAGGCGGCTTCGCCGATGACGGAGAGGTTGGCTTCGTTTTCTACGATGACAGGGACCTGAAATTCTTCTTCGAGGTAGTTTTTCAGGTTGGAGTGTTTCAGATCGTAGTAGGGTGTGAATAAAACGAGGTCGTCGCAGACGACGCCGTAGATTCCGATGGAGATTCCGACGAGGCCGCACGGTGTCTTGGGGAGGTCGGATTTGGTTTTGTGGAGGAGGGAAATCAGGTATTCCTCCAGGGAGAGGGATGGATCAATCGGGTATTCTTTTACAGTACATGATTTTCCCTTCAGATCTCCGGTGAGAATGGTGATCTTTTTTACGCCGAGATCGACGGCGATGATGGAACCGCAGCGATTATTAAAAGTAAGCAGAATCGGTTTTCGACCCATGGAAGTTTTTTCGGCACTGCCGAGTTCTATGACGAGCTGGCGGTCGAGCAGTTCCTGGACGATGGTGGATACAGTTGCTTTTGTCAGATGCAGCATTTTCGCCAGATCTGCGCGGGAAAGCGGCGGATGGTTGGCGATTGCCTCGAGAACCAGGGCGCGGTTCATGTCTCGTATATATTCCTGATTTCCGGTACTCATAAAAAATCCTCCATTCTGCCGCATAAGCTGTAGATACTTGAGATATTTGCGTGTGTGACGAAACAGTACATATTTATATGGAAAATAAATAATATTCTTGTCAGCATATAATTCCTCCTAAAACATTGTACTATGCCGTATTGGCCCTAAGTTATCTCTTTGAGTTTTGAGCACATTTTTGCATTTCTAAAATAATTCAATTATCATTGTACCATATACCGCTAATAATTCGCTACTGAAAAACGCTTCGTCAACTATAACAGAGTCATTATATAGAGTAATGAAAGGATTTTTTAAATGCATTTTACGTATAATGAATTATCAGTATAATAAAACTATTATAAAATAACACTCATAGTCTGTAGACTTATAGTCTACAGACTGTATATAATTTTTTTAATAGAATATTAGGGTGGTGATGGCTATGAATATTATTGAAGTTTTTTCTTCAAATGTACGTTTTTATCGCATGAAACTCAAATTATCACAAGAAGCATTAGCAGAGAAAGCAAATCTGCACAGAACTTATATTAGTGATATTGAACGTGGTCAACGTAATGTGTCTCTTGAAAATATTTATAACATAGCTGTGGCACTTGAAATAGAGCCCTATATGCTACTTCAAAAAACAGACGAAAGAAATGAGGTGTAACTAGTATGGCTGATTTTACAATTTATTGTGATGATCTTCAAGAAGGAATATGGTTCCAAGAATTGGATCCTCACTTTGAAAATGCTGAGCTTGAAGTGATTCCATCGAAAAAAGCGGAAATAATGAGTTGCGGATTAGATGAGGTCTTAAAGTACGATAGACCGGATATTATTTTAAAAGATGAAAATAATGTAATCTTTGTATTAGAGAGAACTGTAGAAGTTCCTAGTGGTCATAATGTTGGCCAAAGATATGGTCGTCTCCTTGCTGCGGCAGAAGCAAATATTCCTATTGTTTACTTTGGACCTTATATGGCTTATAAACATGGTGGAAATACAGCTGGCCCTAGATATATGAATCTTCGATTGTTTTATTCTTTAAAGAAAGCGTCCGAATTGTATAATACTGCAGTTACAACGATAAACTGGCCAGTTGATAGAGACTGTGAAGTTTTAAAAACACCTGCTAAAGATAACCGTATAAAGCAGTACTTGAATTTGTTTTTTAGTTATTATGATAGATTTGGCCAAAATGGATTATCTCAATACATAAAAAATTCTGCATTCCAAGCAGAACAATATCGCGAACAAGAGGCATTTGCTAGAAAGGAAATTAGAAACCCTGGCCAATATAATTATCCGCCAGAGTCTCTTGAAATTATTTCGGTTTCTTCCTTCTGTAACCGTTACGGATTGAATTTACAATTGCCACGGTCAATTCAAAGTGTTGTATTATATCACATAGGAATGACGTATATTCGATCGGATCCTTACGTTGGAATGGCTGCATTATATAAAACTTTGTACGGCGATGAATCTAATATTGTTGTACTTGAATTTGCTAATATTGATAGTTCATCGTGGTTTGAACAACAGAGAACTAGTAAAACATATCGGATGTACAAAACTTTTTGTGATGCTATTTTATTCCGTGATGAATTCATATGGCAAGAAAAATTGTGATATATTGATCAAGGCTTATAAAAAAATTCTAAAGTTTCTATTCCCATATTGTTTCCACGACGGTTAACTCCGCTTCGTTCTGCAGTACAAAGATATTCAAATCCATTCTGTAGTGCGAGGCGGATGGTCATTTCATGCAGATCAACTACGCTACCATTTGCGGTAGGATTGCCTACCATAAAAAATGCAAATTTTGCATGTTTTAATACGCGAAAAGCTTCTTTAATCATTAGATTATAATCATATTCAAATCTGATTACGACATCTTTTCTGTGTCTTTTTCCACCAGTTAATTCAGCATCGAGTTCTCGACTATTATATCCCAACCAGTCTAAACTCAAACAGCCATATTCGGCATAAGGAACAGCGGCAATATAAGGCGGATGTGTTACAATTGCATCAACAGAATCATTATCCAACAGAAGCTTCGTGTTATTGCCTAAAATAATTCTTCCAGGGTAATAAAGAGAATTACCGAGTGCTGTTGACAAGTTAATCAATTTATTAATGACATCGTTAAATGAATCTGTAAAGCTTTTTAGCGGTAAGGCTTTTGTTTTGTGATTCTTATCAAACATCACATTAGGGTATCTACTGCTTGCATTACTAGACTTTCTTAATATATCACTAAAAGCAACTTTTGCAATACGTTGCAATTCAATTTCTGGAATTTGATCTATTATATCATAAATCATTATTAATTGCTTCAAGACATGATCTTGATACCACTTTTTATTCCATTCTGTATGATATCTATCGCTTTCTTCGGGTTTTTGCAATTTCCCTTTATATACGTCATCACTAAGAGTCATTATAGAAAGTTGGCCATCTTCTAAATGTGCTATCGACGAAAGTAATTTTTGTTGAAAAACAGACAATTTCTCTTTAGAGAGTACTGTGTTTTTTACTTGAGATATCAGTATTGCTAAGGGATTTAAGTCTACACCAATACATTTTCGTCCAAGAAGCATTGCTTCTAATGCAGTTGTACCTGAACCTAAATATGGATCCAATACAACGTCACCGGGACTTGTTAACAATTCAATTGCTGAATGTGCTATTTGTGGAATAAATTTTCCGGAATATCTATGAATATTATGGCTAAGATATTGGGTGTCAGAATTTTTGAATTCCCAGCCTATTTCATTTATTTCATTTATTAGTTCTTTTTTAGATTTCACTTTCTCCGCTCTCCCCAAAATATATTATTTTGCATTCTTTGAGATTTTTGACATAGATATGTGCAAAACCTATTTCTTCCGGAAATATTTCGTAGTTTTCATTGCCAAAAGCCAAAACAGGAATATATATAAGGTTATCCAAGTTTATCTGTTTTAATAAATGATGATTCTTACAAAAATTTTTTAAGGATTTTTGTAGTAATCCCCTTTTGTTTAAAAACAAATCCTTCAATTTTTCTCTATCGCCAATGTCATATTGGGGTTTGGCTTCAATGACTAACATGAATCCATTTTTATATGCAAACAAATCAGGTATTATTTCACCTTCACTATGTCTTCGAGGATCTGGACTATTATCTTTTGCTACTATGGGGTTCATAATACTCAATACAAATAATTCATCATCTGAACCGCCTGGATATTCGCCAGCAACTAATGTCCATCCCTCTTTCTTTAGATATTTTCTCATTGCTATATGAATAAATGTTTCTGTCACTATTACATCCTCTTTTCGTAAAAAATTACAAACTCATTTTCAATAATTCTATCCTGCCAGGGAACTTTTGAGTTACTATTATTTGTTTTTAATTTATGTGCAATTTCAGAAATATATGTAAAACCATTTGCTTCAAAAATTTCAGTAATAATTTTGTCTGTAGGAATAATAGAATCACTAATCTTTTTGTTTCCAATAACAAAAGCAACTTTTCCACCAACCTTTAGCCAGTGAGAAAATTTTATTACAAGATTGTCCATATCTTCGAAGAATTTTAACATCATTAGTGCGCGATTTCTCGTTCCTTTTATTTCTTCTTTTGATAATAATTTAGTAAAGAATCTCGCGCATTCAGGGCTTTTTTTAATAACTTTAAGTGTGTTTATATCAAAATTTGCTTCAAGAAGATATTCGGATCCTATAACGTCTTGACTAAAATTATATGGATCAACGCCAAGTAATGGTTCCAGTGCTCTAAACGACAACAAATGTGTTCTCAAATAGCTTAGTGATTCAACACCGTATGGAGGAGAGGTTATTACTGCTGATATACTATTGTCTGCAATATCTGCAGAAAGGCAACTGCTTTCTATTACATTAATTGTATCGGCATTTTTTATTGTTGAGTTATGAGAAACATTCATTTCTTTTATTGATCTAATCATTTTTCTTAGATGTGAAATGACTAGCTTTAAAACATCTACATTTTCCCTAGGCGTTTTTCTATACTCTGCACGAACTACATCAACATCAACATTGCCAATGCTTCGCATTTTCGCAGAAAGAGCTGTTGCAATCAATTCACTAATATATTTGTTGTTTTTAACTTTTAAGATATATTCTACAACAATAGAAACACCTAATAATGCTTCTTTTGTAAACCATTTATCATAGTTTGAAAATGAAGTAATTGAGTTTCCATCACGTGCAATGATTTCTTCATATGTATATTTATGAATATCCTTTCCGTTAAGAAAACCTTCGTATTTTTCCTGATAGAATTTGCCCAAACTTGTTATATGCTTTTCTATGTTACTAGTATCTACATCAAATCCACTTTTTACGCGAGAGATCATGGCAGATAATGGTGATATTTCAATGCCTAAAGCGGGTATCCCTAAAAGTCTTGCTTCTACCAGTGTTGTTCCGCTTCCACAGAACGGGTCTAATAAAAGATCATTTTCACTCAAATCAAAAAAATTACAAATAGCTCGAACTAATTGTGCAGGAAATCTTCCAACATATCGATGCCATCCATGCGCTCCCGAATCAGCACTCCAACTTTTTGCATTTTCTTTCGGATGCTCTAACAAATATTGTTCGGTACTAATATTATCTGCTTTTTGAACAATTGAAAGCTTCCTAGAATACTGTTCCCAGGTCTGATTACATATTTTCTTCTCTTGCATAGAAATTAAATGATTATAAAAATCAATTTGATCTTTAGGGCCATTAAAAACGTAAGGCATATATTGAATTTTATGGTTTTCTCCATTAAATGTAAAATCGCGATATGGAGCTTCTTTGATTGTATCAATCATTTTTTCTTTGCGTTCATTAAACAATTGCTCCAAATTTCCTTTTTCAATGTATGCCTTAACATGGTTAATACGTTCTGAAGCAAGTTGTGATGGATTGGTATCTCCAGCTTCCCACCTTCGCAAAGAAGCAACAGAGACGCCCAATAAGTCTGCAAATGCTATTTGACTAAAATTAATACTTAACCGTAATTCTTTAATAAAGTTCATAATTCACCTCGTATAGTTAGCAATGCTATGCTATCATATGATAGCATAGCATTGCATTCATTTCAAGATGAATATATATCTTATTCTGTAATTATTTTGAACGATTATTTCGTTTTTATAAACAGTCTTTGCCATAAGGTTTTTAGTAATATCTTCTGTACTGCATTGTACTTATTTTTAATAAATTATTCTGCAATATGAATTTTGGGAGTTTTCTTTTTACGGCAATATGTAGTTGGGTTTTAGATGAGAATTCTATCATTTATAATTTGGCAATCATATCCTTAATTATTTTAAATAATGGTGGATTTTTTCAGATTAAAACATTATCTTTGAATGATGTTGAAAATGTTAATTTAATAAGAGCGGATAGAAACACTCTTATAAATGGTAAGCGCCAAGTATTCCTACGGATTTTCAAATCCTTAGATTTCCCCTATAATTGCAGCTGATAGATACTTAGATTATTTCACTACAATTATGGAGGATAGGTTATGGCAGGTACTCGCAAGACCAGCGTTCCGATGGTGGAACAGATCAGACTTATCAATGAATGCCGTCAGAGCGGCATGACAGATGCTGACTGGTGTCGTGAAAACGACATTGCAGTAAGCACCTTTTACAACTGGGTCAGCCGTTGTCGGAAAACAGCAGCGGATCAGATCCAAGCGGCGAATTATGGTCATCTTGAGGTTCCACGCCCGAAACAGGACGTGGTTCCCATTGACATTGTTCCGGATCACATTCCGGAACAGCATACCGCATCGCAGATGCTAAATTCGAACCTTGACAATTCACATACGATTGAAGTTTCTATGAAGGATATCACAGTCCGCATCAGAAATGATGCGGATCCTGTTCTGCTCACCAGGACTTTTCGCATGCTTCAGGAGTTTTCACGTTAGGTGATGTTTCCATACTTGAGAAGATCTACATTGTCTGTGGCTACACGGATATGAGGAAATCTATTGACGGACTCTGCACCGTTATCGAAGACCAGCTTAAGATGGATCCGTCGTCCAGTGCTCTCTTCCTTTTCTGTGGAAGAAGACGGGACAGGATGAAAGCCTTGTTCCGCGAACCGGATGGCTTCGTTCTGATCTATAAGCGATTGTCTGTCCGCGGCGGTTATCAATGGCCCAGAAAGCAGTCAGAGGTCCGGAATCTTTCCTGGCGGGAGTTTGACTGGCTGATGTCCGGGATTGATATTGACCAGCCAAAAGCCCTCAAAGCAGAATAAAAAGCTCGCGGATCCTGGCAGAAATCCTGCATAGAAAAATCCGGAAATCCCTTGTAAATCCGGCATTTTTCAGGCGTTGTTTTCCTTTAGTAAAAGCCCCCTTTCTGGTATAATAAAGGAATCAAATCCGAGGAGAGAAACGATGGCTTCCAGTGCAAAAGATATCCAGCTTCGAGAGCTGAAAGATACCGTATCACAACTGAAAACAATGATAGCGGAGCAGACGGAACTGATCAAAGCTCTCCGTCTTATTATTGACGAAAAAACCAGTCATGAGAAAGCTCTTCAGGAACAGGTAGATTATCTGACAAAAAAACTCTTTGGTCCCTCCAGCGAGAGAAGATCTGATGATATTCCGGGACAGCAGAATCTCTTCGATGAAGCAGAAGTGGAACAGGATCCATCCCTGTTGGAAGGCGAAACGGTAATCCGGGAGCATACCCGTAAAAAGAAGGCAGCACATGAGGAACTCTTCAAAGGCCTGAAAGTTGAAAAAGTAGTGGTCCCACTTCCGGAAGAGGACCAGATCTGTCCGGTATGTGGTACGCAGATGGTCCTGATCGGCGAGGAATATGTCCGCCGGGAACTGGAATTCATTCCTGCCACCTGTAAAGTGATCGAATACTACAGCCAGAGCTATGGATGCCCCTCCTGCAAGGAAGGACTCGGCGATACAGAAAAGCCTGTGATCGTAAAGTCTCAGGTTCCGCCAGCTCTGCTTGGAAAAGGACCTGCATCAGCATCTGCAGCTGCATGGACTATGTACCAGAAGTATGCCAACGGGCTTCCACTTTACCGGCAGGAAAAGGACTGGAAGCAGTATGGGGTGCAGATCAGCCGGACGACCCTTGCAAACTGGATCATCTACTGTTCAAAGAACTATTTTCAGCCAATGTACGATTACTTTCATCGGGAGCTGCTGAAACGTAGTTTTGCGATGGCAGATGAGACGCGGGTCCAGGTATTGAAAGAGGAAGGACGCAGGGCACAGACCCAGTCATTCATGTGGCTGTTCCGAAGCGGTGAGGACGGACTTGCGGAGATCATCCTGTATGGCTATTCCCCGACCAGGAGCGGCAGCCATGCAAAGGAGTTTCTGGAAGGCTACAGCGGATATCTGGAAACGGACGGCTATCAGGGTTATAACAGTCTGCCTGGGATCAGGCGCTGCTCCTGTTGGGCACATATCCGCCGATACTTTATCGATGCTGTTCCAAAAGGGAAGCAGTATGACTACAGCCAGCCTGCAGTACAGGGAGTCCAGTACTGCAATCGGTTGTTTGCCATGGAAGACTCCATTAACAAAAAGTATCCCGGTAATTATGAAAAGCGGAAACAACTGCGTCTCAAGAAGGAAAAACCTGTTCTGGAGGCTTTCTGGTCGTGGCTTGACCAGCAAAAGCCCGTCCGGAATACCCGGCTGGATAAAGCCGTGAATTATGTTCTCAACAGGCGTGATATAGCGGAAACCTATCTGGAAGACGGGCGGTGCAGCTTTACCAATAATCTCAGTGAGAATGCGATCCGTCCGTTCGCAGTGGGGCGAAAAAACTGGCTGTTCAGCAGTTCCGTGGACGGAGCGAATGCCAGCGCAGTAGTCTACACAATGGTTGAGATGGCCAAAGCACATGGGCTGAACATCTACGGATATCTTAAATTTCTGCTGGAGAACCGACCGAGTAAAAATATGACCGATGAACAGCTGGCGGAACTGGCACCTTGGAGTGAAAAACTCCAATCTATCAAAAATCGCATGTGAATTATAGTGAATTACTCCAACTCGTAAAGGGCTGGAGTAATCTTGTATCTAACCGCATTATTATTTGGCGCTTACTATAAATGAGTTACCTTTGGAGATTTAAAATAATTTAAAGAATGCGTTTTGGTTCTTTTGCTACAGATATGTAATGTGCTTATAGCGGCATATTTGGAGATGTGATTTGGATCGTATATATGTTTGCAATGATATCGGAATGTAGCATGTTATTTTGGCATATATATAGTTATAACTTGGAGAATTTGCTCCATTGCCTTTTTTAACATTTTTATATCGCACAAGAATATTCAATATAGAAGTGACAGTGAAAATTTGTAGTTAATGATATGAACAAACAAAATTGATTTTGTTTATAGAGTAGATGGTAAAATATGTAATTGAAGATAGATGTGTTATGAATACACAAAAAAATATGAAAAAAAATAGAAAAAATATGCAAATTCACAGAAGATTTACTGGATATTCATAATTTGTTCATAATTGATTGGTATAGTTATCTCAGTTCCAAAGGAACAGCGTGTATGCAATCACTACACAATTAAGATTTTTTCATAATAATAGCCCAGGCGCCGAGAGGTTCCTGGGCACTCCTCGTTTTTGGGAAATTTTTGATCTTGGGACAGACGGAAATCTGTGTAGACAGGGTAGTGATCTTTTTCTTGACTTTTGCGAGAAGCAGCCTTATAGTATAAATATAATAACAATTACTGTTATCGAAAGACACGAAAGGAAAAAAACTATGTCAACACTCAAGTATAGCAGACAAAGAGAAAGCATCAAAGTCTGCCTTCAGGGGCGAAAGGATCACCCGACCGCAGATATGCTCTATACCGATGTACGGAAAGAATTTCCCAATATCAGTCTTGGCACAGTATACCGGAACCTGTCTCTTCTTTCTGAATTAGGAGAGATCAAGCGTCTTACAACAGGAGATGGCCCGGACCGGTTCGATGGAGATACTTCCACGCATCACCATTTCATTTGCAGAAAATGTCACTGCGTGACAGACCTTACAATGCGTGACATCAGCGAAATCAAGAACGTAGCAGCGGAAAATTTCAGAGGTACGATCGAAGATTACTCTGTGAATTTTTACGGCATCTGCGAGAACTGCAGAAATCACCCGGGGAACGTATAGCATCCCCAGGAAGAAAGAAAAAATTAAAAATAGGCATTGACAAAAAGGGAAGCTTATGTTAAAGTAATATCAGTAACAGTTACTAATATCAAAAATAAAAAACTGTTATAAACCACAAAATTGGAAATGATAAAATTAAATACACAACAAAAAGAAAGGAAAGAAAGACTATGAAAAAATTTGTATGCAGCGTATGTGGATATGTTTATGAAGGAGCAGAAGCACCGGAAGTCTGTCCGATCTGTAAAGCACCGAAAGAGAAATTTATCGAGCAGGGCGAGGATCTGACCTGGGCAGCAGAGCATGTAGTTGGCGTAGCATCCGATGTTCCGGAAGATATCAAAAAAGACCTGAGAGCCAATTTCGAGGGCGAGTGCTCTGAGGTTGGTATGTACCTGGCAATGTCCAGAGTAGCATTCCGCGAGGGATATCCGGAAGTAGGTCTGTACTATGAAAAAGCAGCTTACGAAGAAGCAGAGCACGCAGCAAAATTCGCAGAGCTTCTCGGCGAAGTCGTAACCGACAGCACCAAGAAAAATCTGCAGATGCGTGTAGAGGCAGAGAACGGAGCAACCGCTGGCAAAACAGATCTTGCAAAACGTGCCAAAGCCCTGAATCTCGATGCAATCCATGACACCGTGCATGAGATGGCAAGAGACGAAGCTAGACACGGAAAAGCATTCGCTGGTCTGCTGGCTAGATATTTCGGTAAATAAAAACTTTTTAGTAAAATAAATTTATTGAAGAGAGAATGGAGAAATCTGTTCTCTCTTTTTGTGCGTTTTTTCTGCATTTCCTATGTCTTTTTCGTGTACAGCTGTCTTTTTGATAAATCCCAAGGAAGAAAATGTGCTTTTAATTTTAAATGGAGAGCAGTGTGAACAGGATATTTGCAACACAAAATGTCGGCAAATAATACCGATTTAATGCCGGAAATAATACAGTGCATGGGACATTAAGTAAAGAAAAGCTGATAAGCTGGGATTTTTATGATTTATTCACAGCTTATCAGCTAATACACATCAATTATTGAGACAGTTGTATATTGAACAGTGTTGAAAAAACATAATAGAGTAATCTGATTTTATTCTTCTATTCGTTTTTTGTCATAGCAGATAAAGGTATAAGTTCCATTATCTGCGAGAGGATGTGTTTCACCAGAAAAAACAAAATTGCGATCCGTAACATTTCCAGAACGAATATCCTGACATACTTTGAGCACATCTTCTAAAGTGGTTGGCTTGGAATCTCCATTTCCATGTGAGATCAGGACTCGGTCATATTTTCCGGCAATTTTTTTCTGTAGCGCTCGTAAATTTTTTTCATAGGAAGCAAGTCCTGTGGAAAATTTGTCAAACAGGAATAAAAATGGATTGCAGGCATCACCGAGAAGAATTGTCCGCTCTTCCGGAATCAGCATGACAACACTGCCCAGGGTATGACCGGGTAATTCATAAATAACAACATGAATTCCACCAAGCTCAAAAACATCACCTTCCTGCAGATTATGAAATTTTTCAAATGGAGCAGATGGTATCATATCTGTTTCTTTGATAAGCCCTTTTTCAGGACACAATCCTTTCGCGCCTTCCAGACGGAAGCCTTTTTCAGAATGAAGCTGATATACGGATTTATCCTTATGATTCAGATAAATTTCTTCAAATTCATTGGCGCCCATGGCGTGATCTACATGACCGTGGGTTATCAGGACTTTTAATGGCTTGTTAGTCAGGTTATGGATACAGTTTTTTAAACTATAGAATCCGCATCCAGTGTCGATTAGGACAGCTGCTTTGCTGCCTTCAATTAGATACATAAATTCTGTGCAGAATCCATGAATTCTTGTAATGTGTTCTGAAATTTTTTCAGTTTTAAATTGCATAGTAGAACCCCCATTCTTTTTGCTTTAAATCTAAGTATAGCATAGAAATTAGTTGAAAAGTTGTTGAAAAACAGCAAAAACATAGGAATAAATTTATAAAAACACAGTATAGAAAATGTGTATGTGTCAAAAAACACAAAAAAATATAAAAACAAGATCAAAAATATCATATAAAACAAAAAGCATATTTGATATACTGAGATTATTCAAAATCATATGAGTTTGTAGAAACTGAAATTTGCAAATTAAAAAGGGAGAATTCTTATTGTCTAATATCAGACAGGGTTTTAAAGGAGGTTTTTATGAAACGAAAAATAATATCAGTGATGCTAACGGGCACTATGATCGCAGGAATGCTTACAGGCTGCGGTTCAGACAGTAGCAGTAAAAGCAGTTCAAGTGTAATTTCCGGGTCGTCAGAAACTGAAACGGAGACTACAGAAGCAGACGAAAGTGATGATAAGACACCAGTCACATTTGAATATTTCAATGCAGACGGCAAAAATGGAAATTGGGATAATCCGGTAGCAAAAGCGATCACAGAGGCGACAGGTGTTACGTTGGATGTCAGCTATCCGGTTGCATCGCAAGGAGATGCAAAAGAGGATGTTGCGTTGATGATTGCAAATGATGAATATCCGGATTTGATTTATGCAAAATCGAATGCAACGGATCTGTATGCAGCCGGTGCCTTAATTGATATGACAGATCTGATTGAAAAATATGGACCTAATATAAAAAAAATGTACGGAGATGAGCTGGAAAAATTACAGTGGAGTAAAGATGATCCGGGAATTTATCAGCTTTCTTATGCGGGTGTAAATCAGAAAACACTGACAACAGGAGGAACCTGCCAGATCCAGTGGGCTGCACTGAAAGAGAATGATTACAAATATCCAAAAACAATAGATGAATATGAAAAAATGATCAAGAGCTATTTGGCAGCTCATCCAAAGACAGAAGATGGTTTGGATATGATTGGAATTACTATGAGTGCAGCAGACTGGCATTGGCTGATTACACTGAGTAACCCGGCAGGCTTTATCGCAGATGCAGCGCCGGATAATGGACAGTGGCTGATTGATGATGACTATACAGTACATTTAAAAACGGTTACGCCGGAAGAAAAAGAGTATTTTAGATGGTTATGCCGTATGTACAATGAAGGAATTCTGGATCCGAATTTTGCAACACAGACGGATGATGACTATATTGCAAAGGTTGCCAGCGGCCGTGTTGTTGCCTTGACAGATTCAGAATGGCACTATAGTCAGTGTGAAACAGCATTGATGGCTGATGGAAAAGTAGATCAGACATATGTTGGACTGCCGGTAACCTTAAGAGAGGATCAGGTCTGCAAAGCTCTTTTGTATCAGGGAACAACGGTCGGATATGGAATGGCAATTACAAAAAGCTGTGAGGACCCAGTTCGTGCAATCAAATTCATGGATTATCTGTGCTCAGATGAAGGACAGATTTTATATCATTGGGGAATTGAAGGAGAAAATTATTTCCTGGACGAAAATGGAAAGCCGTATCGTACCGATGAAGAAGTTGCCAAAGCACAGTCAGATCCAGACTATCATAAGAACACAGGTATTGATAACTATACTGGATTTCCAATCTATGGAGCAGGTTCTTATACTGAGGACGGATTCCCGTATACTCCAACGACGAAAGAATCTGTGATTGCAAATTATAACGAAGCGGAAAAAGCCGGATGCGAGGCAATGGGAATCGAAATGCTGACAGATATGTTTCCGCAGCCAGAAGAATTTGAGCTTCTTCCATATTCTGCACTCTGGGCATATCAGCAGCCACAGGAACTGACCGAGCAGCAGAATACAATTTCGGATATTAGTTGGCCAGGGCTGGTAAAATGTGTTTCGGGTACGGAAGAGGAATTTGACGCAAATTGGGACAACCTGGTAAACGAACTGGAAGAAAATGGTCTGGCGGATACAGAGAAGGCTGTTACTGAATTTCTTGCTACGAAACTTGTGAATACTGATAAATGAAAAATCTAAATTTCCCGGCTATACTGGGAAGAATAGAGTAGTTGAAAACGTTAATGATTGCAATAAAAACGCCAAACTTCTATGCAGCAATGAAGTTGACACTGCAAGCTAAATTTACGTATAGAACAGGTACGAATTTTACATACAAGTCGCTGTATACCAGTGAACTGTAATCAGCTTTAGTCCGCGATTATGATAGCCTGGTTGATTTTTTACTTGAAGTGAGTATAATTAGGTAAGAACAGAAATGTTCTCGATGTAAGAGCATCGTTAAAAGTTGGACTGCAGATGGAGCAGGATAAATTTCCATCTATTTAGGTCCTTTAATAAGACATTGAGTCTGACAGCTTGGAGTAAGTTATAGTCCACGTGGGGGACTTAATGATTTCCATGCCGTTAAAGGTATCTTAACTGGATACCGAGGCTGACAACCAGCAGAAAACTCTTTACAAAAGATGTTCTTAGAGGAGTGTGGTTAAGTATCACACTCCTCGTTACATATGAGATATGGATAGTAAAAAAGAAAGGGATTTCAATATGGAAAAACAGACAGGCTGTGTCCACATCTACTGTGGGGATGGAAAAGGAAAGACGACTTGTGGTATGGGACTCTGCACGCGTGCGGCAGGGTATGGATACCGTGTTTTGATTTATCAGTTTATGAAAGATAACAGCACGAGCGAGCGGAAGGTGCTCTTACTGTCGCCGAATGTGACGTTTGTGCCGGGGCAGGACAAGATAAAGTTTTCGTTTCTGATGACACCGGAGGAGAAGGCAGAGCAGAAACGGTATTATGAAGAGCAGTTTCAGAAAGTGACAGAAAAAGCAGTTCAGGAAGAATACGATGTACTGTTTCTGGACGAGCTGGTTTATACGATTGGAAGCAAACTGTTTGATGAGCAGCTCCTTCTGGATTTTCTGGACCACAAGCCGGAGAAGCTGGAAGTGATTCTGACCGGGCAGGGACCGTCGGAGGCGCTGATTGAGCGGGCGGACTATGTTTCGGAGCTGAAAAAAATCAAGCATCCGTTTGACAAGGGTCTTGCGGCAAGAGATGGAATCGAGCGGTAACGCTGAAAAAACAAGAAAAAAGATACTGTTTTGCGGGGAAGGTGATTCCATGCAGAACAGTATCTTTTTCTTGATTTTGCGGCAATGAACCAAAATCTGTGATGGAACAAGTTTCTGGTGATTGCCGCGATAACCTGAGAAGTATCTGGAAGGCGCTGTAAGACAGAAAATAACGTTATTATTTCGCACCGCGATCCGCAATCATTTTCGTGGATTTCTTCACGCAGTACAGACATGTCGGTGCGATATAGCAGCAGGCGGCGAGCCACGCAGCCTGATCCGCAAAGCAGATTGCGGTGAAGCCAAACGCACCGACAAATCCCAGGCAGACAATCGTTCGTGCCAGCATCTCCATTACGCCGGAGAAAACGGCTCTTCCCGAGTAGCCAAGTCCCTGCGTTACCATACGGCAGACATTCAAAATACCAAGCATCCAGTAGAAAAATCCGAGGCAGCGCAGATATTTTGCCGAAGCGTTGATTGCTTCGAAAGCAGAGCTGACAATAAAGAGCTTTGTCAGCGGCCGTCCGAACAGAATCATGATGACACCTGCAAACGCACCATAGCCGACACCGACAAGCACACCCTGGCGGAGTCCCTGACGGATTCGCTTTGACTGGCCGGCTCCGAGATTCTGACTGCAGAAGACGGAAGCCGCGGTACTGATCGCATCAAACGGACACATCATAAACTGTTTGATTTTCATGGCAGCTGTGAACGCCGAAACATAAACACTGCCAAGCCCATTATTCGCTGACTGCATTACCATACTGCCGATCGCCGTGATCGAAAACTGCAGTCCCGTCGGAATGCCCATTGCGAGGAGTTCCTGCGCGGCATCCTTTCGCAGAGTGCGGTTTTCCTTTGTCGGAAGCAGGAGCTTTACCTTACGGGAAATAAAAAACAGACATAAGAGTCCGCTGATCGCCTGGGCGGAAATCGTCGCAATCGCCGCGCCTGCGCACCCCAGATGCAGAATGATAATACAGAACAGGTCGAGGAAAATATTCAGGATTGCCGAAAATGCCAGAAACAGAAACGGCGTGCGGCTGTCCCCGACGGCACGCAGGATGCTGGAAAGATAATTGTACAGAATCGAAAACGGAATCCCGAGGAAAATCACAAGCTGATATGCGTAGGCATCCGCGAAGATATCGGACGGAACCGACAGCAGGTGCAGAATCGGTGCACAGAGTAAACTGCAGAGTGTGGTCAGAATAGCCGCAATCAGGACAGCAAGTGCAGCACCATTAAAAATATAATCGCGCATTTTATCAAGCTTTCCGGCGCCGAAATACTTGGCAACCGGAACACTGAATCCCGTGCAGCTTCCCATACAGAAGCCGAGCACCAGAAACTGTACACTACTGCTTGCACCGACGCTGGCGAGCGCCTCCGGGCCAAGTGCCTGGCCGACAATCGCCGCATCGATGATGTTATATGTCTGCTGCAGCAGATTTCCGATGAGAAGCGGAAAGGCAAACGAGAGCATCAGCTTTACCGGATTTCCCTTTACCATAGATGTTGCCATAAAAAACGCCTCCCCTGCTTAATATGCACGTGAATTATAAACGAGTGCCGTCTTATTCAGGTTCTGAATCATGAAATAGTCGGCAACGAGTTGGCCGATTCCGCCGGTCAGGTAGCCGAGTAGCGTCCACAGAAGAATGGCGGAACCGTTTTCCTCAATCATCACACCGTAGCGGTCGTAGGATTCGCGGTACATGCGGTTTGCCTGTTTGTAACGCCAGTAAACGCCGTAAATTCCACAGGTAACCCAGGACAGAAGCAGCACAATAATGTAGTTCGGGCTGTCTTCGCCGTCACCGTAAAAGATGGTGTTCAGGTCTTCCACATAAACATACCAGAAGTAGATCGAGTAGAGTCCGCACGTCAGAAATGTGAGCAGAAGATAGAACCAGAAACTGCGGTTGTCTTTTACATTCATTTGTAAATACCCCCTTTAATTAAGATAGAACCATTGTAGCACGCGCCCGAGAGAGGGGTCAATAGAAAGGAGCGGGTCGTGGTAATAAATGCGCCAGGCATAAACGGCGAGAAGCAGCACGACAAGCACCGTAATGATCCCCTTTTTAAAACGCCGAAGTCCCGCCGTCTGTTCCGGCCCGAAGAAGAGCCAGACACCTGCGGGCAGCACGGCATAGACAAGCGGATGCATCCGAAACGCCGCCTGAAAATGACTGGAGAGCATTAACAGTACCGCGCGGCTCATTCCGCAGCCCGGGCAGGAAATGCCTATGAAAAAACGGATCGGACAGCCGATGCCTGTGAGGGTGATGAAGGCGACGTAAACGCCGAGGAGCAGGCAGAAGAAAAAGAAATCGCGGCAGCGTTTCCTCAGAAAAGAAAGATACGCGCTGCCGCGGCCGGGATCACGTTTCATGGAGTTTGGTAACGGCGTATTCATATAAAGCCTCCTTGCGCTCGCTGTCGGTCGTGAGAAAATGCGAGTACAGAACGTCGATCATAACGAGAATCGGGAACTGCGGAGAGATTGCGCCGCCGTTTTTCAGATGCTCTTTGACCGCAAGCAGCAGGACTTCATCGCAGAAGGCATCGTAATCGCTGGAGCTGCGGGAAGTAAAGAGAATGGTAGAGGCTCCCTTTTCCTTTGCGGCTCCGAGCGCACGCAGCACCTCCGGTGTCTGTCCACTGACGGTAATGCCGATTGCAGCGCAGCTCTCATTGAGCAGAACGGCATTCATTTTCATGATGTGAATGTCGGTAATTGCTTCAATATCCACGCCTGCAAGCATAAAACGCAGCTTCATTTCCTGGGCGGAAAGTCCGGAGCTTCCAAGACCGTAGACATACACCCGACGCTTCGAAGTGAGAATATGGCAGATGTGGTCAATCTGCGCGCGGTCGGCGAGCGAGTAGCTTTTATTCAGCAGCTCCTGATACGTATTCAGCACCTGTTTGATGTGATCGTCCGTGCCAGGCAGTGCGGCGTTCAGACCTTCCTGGTAACGGTAGACAAATTCGCGGTAGCCCGTGTAGCCGCATTTTTTCGCAAAGCGGGAGAGCGAAGCCTCCGAAACATAGAGCAGTTCCGAAACGTGGCGCGCGGACAGATCCGACTCGTCGGTATTATGAATAAAAAAATCTGCTACCGTCCGTTCCAGGGGAGTGAACGAGGGATAGACAGACTCAATGACAGGAATAATCGATTTTTCAAAGTGTTCCATGGAACGTAAGTCCTCCTGGTATCTGTAAATATCTGAAAAAAATTCAGATCAGTTCTTGCTTTATTGTATCACAGGCAGAGTGGTGAATCAACTTTCAATTGTGTGTGAATTGCACGGGAAAGCGGGCGGAAAAATGGAAAGAACTTTAATGGCGTGAAAGTAATTTCTAAAATATAAAAATAGTTGAAAATAAAATCAACATAAATTATAATCAGAACAGATCAAAGAAAGAAGGCAAGACAATGATTATCAAAAACGGACGTGTATTTCAGGAAGACGGAACGTTTGCGGAAAAAGATCTTTATATAGAAGGAAAACGTTTCGTTTCCACAAAAGAAGAAGTGATCGATCAGGAAGTGATCGATGCGAAAGGCATGATGGTTCTGCCGGGACTGGTTGACGTACACAGCCACGGCGCTGCCGGACATGATTTTTCAGACGGAGACGTGGAAGGTTTAAAAGAGATCCTGCGCTACGAGAAAGCGCACGGCATCACCTCTTACTGCCCGACATCCATGACACTGCCAAAAGACGATCTGCTGAAAATCTTCGGAACCATCGAAGCAATCAAAGATGAGCCGGAAGCAGAAGTGATCGCCGGCGTCAACATGGAAGGACCGTTCATCGATCCGATCAAAAAAGGCGCACAGGCAGAGGAGAACATCGTGGCTCCGAACGCTGAGTTCTTCCGCGCATGCAATGCGGCGAGCGGCGGAAAAATCCGTCTCGTAACCCTGGCCCCGAATATGCCTGGCTCACTGGAATTTATCAAAGAGGTTTCCGATGAAGTCATGGTTTCCATCGGCCATACGACAGCAGATTATGACACCGCGCTGGCTGCCATGAAAGCAGGAGCACACCATGTCACCCATCTGTACAACGCCATGCCGCCGTTCGCACACCGTAACCCTGGTGTCATCGGCGCCGCATTCGACGATCCGGAGTGCCGCATGGAGCTGATCTGTGACGGCTATCACATTCACGGTGCGGTTGTCCGCGCGACCTTCTCCATGATGGGAAGTGAGCGTATGGTTCTCATCAGCGATTCCATGATGGCAACGGGAATGCCGAACGGAACGTATTCTCTCGGGGGACAGGCTGTCTGGATGAAAGACGGAAAAGCAACACTGACTGACGGCGAGACGATCGCGGGTTCCGCTACGAACCTGTACGACTGCATGAGAAAAGCAGTTTCGTTTGATATTCCGCTGGCAGATGCCATTTTTGCGGCAACAAGAAATCCGGCACAGAGCATCGGTATCTACGATGAAGTAGGATCCATTGCACCGGGCAAAAAAGCGCATGTACTTCTGGTGGACGACGAACTGAACCTGAAACAGGTTATTATGTAATTTATTATATAGAAGAAATTTGGAGGAAAAACAAATGTTATTAATTGAAGCAAAAGATTACAATGATATGAGCAGAAAAGCAGCAAACATCATCTCCGCGCAGGTGATCATGAAACCACACGCAGTGCTCGGCCTTGCAACCGGATCTACCCCGGTCGGCGCTTACAAACAGCTCGTTGAGTGGTACAACAAAGGCGACCTTGATTTCGCAAATGTCACCAGCGTAAACCTGGACGAGTACAAAGGACTCTCTCCGGAGAATGATCAGAGCTATCGTTACTTCATGAACACCAACCTGTTCAATCATGTCAACATCAACAAAGAGCGCACCTTCGTTCCGAACGGACTGGAGCCGGACAGCGAAAAAGCATGTGCAGCATACAACGAAACCATCCGCAGCGTCGGCGGCATTGACCTGCAGCTTCTTGGACTTGGAAACAACGGCCACATCGGATTCAACGAGCCGGGCGCAGCATTCGAGAAAGAGACACACTGCGTTGACCTGACCGAGAGCACCATTCAGGCAAATAAACGTTTCTTTGAAAAAGTAGAGGATGTTCCGACCCAGGCATACACCATGGGAATCAAGAACATCATGCAGGCAAGAAAAGTTCTGCTGATCGTCAGCGGCGAAGGAAAAGCAGAGATCCTCGACAAAGTTCTGTACGGACCGGTTACTCCGCAGGTTCCGGCTTCCATCCTGCAGCTTCACAACGATCTGACAGTTGTAGCAGATGAAGCAGCAATGTCTGTGATCAAAGCAAACCACAGATAATTGTTATGATGAATGAAAGGTCCGCCGAATGGGGAGAATATAAAAAAATCCCCGTACGGCGGGCTTTTTTGCGGTTTACAAATTGATGTAAATGTGTTAGCATAAAACCAGTGCATAAAAACAAAACACAGTGACGAAGAGAGTACATCTGCATGTGCGAATTTACAGAGAACACCCCCGAAAACCATTCCGGTTTTGCAGGCTGAGAGGGGAGGAGGAGCGGCAGATCGAACATGGCTTCCGAGAGGCGCACCGAACCGTGAGAACAACAATCTGAAACGGTAAGGCTGCGACAGGTTCCGCCTGTTACAGCGGAGAGGTATGGCACATGTACCTGCAGAGGTTTCTGCCGTGAGGCAGGGACGAAAAGAAGTGGTATCACGGGTAAACAAACCTGTCTTCTTCCGACTACAAGAGAGCGGAATAAGGCAGTTTTTTTATTTGAAAGGAGAAATGAAAGCAATGGAAAAAATCAGACCGAAATATTATATCACCACGGCGATTGCCTACACATCCGGCAAGCCGCACATCGGGAACACCTACGAGGTCGTACTCGCGGACAGCATCGCCCGCTTCAAACGTCAGCAGGGCTACGATGTATTCTTCCAGACCGGAACCGATGAGCATGGCCAGAAGATCGAGCTGAAAGCAGAAGAGGCAGGTATCACGCCAAAAGAATTCGTAGACAACGTATCCACCGAGATCAAGAGAATCTGGGATCTGATGAATACGTCCTACGACAAATTCATCCGTACCACCGACGCCGATCACGAGGCACAGGTACAGAAAATCTTCAAAAAACTGTACGATCAGGGAGATATCTACAAAGGATATTATGAAGGTCTTTACTGTACACCGTGTGAATCCTTCTTCACCGAGTCCCAGCTTGTAGACGGAAAATGCCCGGACTGCGGACGCCCGGTTACCCCGGCAAAAGAAGAGGCATATTTCTTCAAAATGAGCAAATATGCACCGAGACTGATCGATTATATCAACACCCATCCGGAGTTCATCCAGCCGGTTTCCAGAAAGAACGAGATGATGAACAACTTCCTTCTTCCGGGACTGCAGGATCTCTGTGTATCCAGAACCTCCTTCACCTGGGGAATCCCGGTATCCTTCGATCCGAAGCACGTTACCTACGTATGGCTGGACGCACTGACCAACTACATCACCGGAATCGGTTATGACTGTGACGGAAACAGCTCCGAGCAGTTCAACAAGCTGTGGCCGGCAGACCTGCATCTGATCGGAAAAGACATCATCCGTTTCCATACCATTTACTGGCCGATCTTCCTGATGGCACTCGATCTGCCGCTTCCGAAACAGGTATTTGGTCATCCGTGGCTGCTGCAGGGCGACGGCAAGATGAGTAAATCCAAAGGAAACGTGATCTACGCAGACGATCTGGTAGACCTGTTCGGCGTAGACGCTGTCCGCTACTTCGTTCTGCACGAGATGCCGTTTGAGAACGACGGTGTCATCACCTGGGAGCTGCTGGTTGAGCGTATGAACTCCGACCTTGCCAACACGCTTGGAAACCTGGTAAACCGTACCATCTCCATGAGCAACAAATATTTCGGCGGCGTTGTGACAAAGACCGGCGCAGCAGAAGAGGTGGATGATGATCTGAAAGCAGTCGTTACCGCAACAAAAGCAAAAGTTGCTGCAAAGATGGAAGAGCTGCGTGTGGCAGATGCGATGACCGAGATCTTTGGTCTGTTCAAACGCTGCAACAAATACATTGACGAGACGATGCCGTGGGCATTGGCAAAAGACGAGGCAAAGAAAGACCGTCTGGAAGAGGTTCTGTACAACCTGGTAGAGAGCATCACCATCGGCGCATGCCTGCTCGAGTCTTTCATGCCGGAGACCACCGAGAAGATCCTGGCTCAGTTGAATGCAGAGAAACGCAGCTACGAAGAGCTGGATCAGTTCGGACTGTATACATCGGGCAATCAGGTAACCGATCAGCCGCAGATCCTGTTCCAGAGACTCGACGTCAAAGAGGTTATGGAAAAAGTAGAAGTGATCCAGGCAAAACAGAAAGCTGCCATGGCTGCCGCATCCGGAGAAGAAGAAAAAGAAGAGGAGGCAGTGATCGACCTTGAGCCGAAGGAGGAAATTACCTTCGAAGATTTCGGAAAAATGCAGTTCCAGGTAGGTGAAATCATCTCCTGCGAGCCAGTGAAGAAATCGAAAAAACTCCTCTGCTTCCAGGTTAAAGTCGGAAGCCAGACAAGACAGATCGTCTCCGGAATCAAAGCATATTACAAACCGGAAGACACCATCGGAATGAAGGTTATGGTCCTGACCAACCTGAAACCGGCCAAACTGGCAGGAATGATGTCCGAAGGAATGCTGCTCTGCGCCGAGGACGCCGAAGGCAACGTATGCCTCATGACCCCGGAAAAAGCAATGCCGGCGGGTGCGGAGATCTGCTAATTGATTAAAAGAAAAATAGAGTAAATAGAGAAATCCCTTTCCATGCGTGATGTGTGGGAAGGGATTTTTTGCGTTTTAAAAAGTTAAGGAAAACGTCATATAAAGATTCTGAATCTTATGATAATATAATGATAAAGAGAGAATATTTGAACGGGTTTATCGAATATGACAACAGGAAGGAGGAGCGTTGTATGAGAAAAATGCGGACGTTATTTCTGGTTTTACTTTGCTGCGGACTGTCATTGTATGCGGGGGTATCTTATGTGAAGGCAGAGGAAAAGGTTCCTTCTGATTACGATGCTTATTTGCAGGAAACAGGGATGCCAGAGAATGAGATACAAAAGCTGGATGAGCATGTGAAGCAGTTTATCGTCGATGATTTAAAAAGCGGAGATGGAAAATTCGAGTATATGAAAATCAATGCAGAAGAACAGATGATGAATGGAAGTGCGGAAGATTTTACGGGAATTGAATTTTATGCATCAGCCTTCAAAAATGGTTCGGCGATTTATGTTTATCCAACCTATGGATTCACAGAGAACAAAAAGCCCTGTGGAAACGACAGCTTCTCGTTTTTACTAGGAGAGGCGATCAGACCGTATGAATTTGGCGGAACCTTATGGTACAAAGACAACACAATGAGCGACTGGGCAGTCAGTGGAAATCTTATTGCAAACAACCAACAGCTAAACGGCGCCAGCTACTCCGGAAGCCAGCTGGGAACACCGAGATCTGCGATGAAATTCATGGGAACCACATACTGCCATGCGTCGGTGGGGACGGGGGATGATAACAGAATTTTGATGGGGTATTCGTATCAGCCGAAGGAAGTAAGGGTTGAGTTATTCGGATGGAGGCTTTCGAGAAAACAAATAATTTTTGTGCTGGCGGGAGGAGTTGTTGTAGGAAGCGTATGGTGGAGAAAAAATAAGGGTAAGACGCAAAAATAGCCACCCCTGTCTGCAAACTAGGCGACCATTTTTGACATAATTAGTAAACAGGCTGACCGTCTGTCGGCAGCGCTCTTTTTCGACATCATAGCATCACGCTTTTGCAAAAATGTCAAAAGTTCTTTCAAACGTATTTTCTGAATCCAAATTTTTCTATTTGTTGTTTTTATACGCCTTTAGGAGTATAATTCGAAGCAGAGGTGATAAAATGAAAAAAACAGTTTATCATGGTTCGGATCATATTATTGAACGGCCGAAATATGGTTATGGAAAAATTTATAATGATTATGGTGTTGGATTTTACTGTACAGAAAACCAAAATATGGCCAAAGAATGGGGTGTCAGTGCGGATAAAAATGGTTACGCAAATAGATATGAGATTGAATGTGATGGATTGAAAGTTCTCAATTTGAATATGCGCGACTATACAATGCTCCATTGGCTTACGATTTTGTTGGAAAATCGAGAATTTGATGCATCCACACCGTTGGCGGCAGAAGCAAAAGAATATTTGCTACAAAATTTTCATCTTGATTATGAAAAGGCAGATATTATCATTGGATATCGTGCTGACGACAGCTATTTTTCTTTTGCAGCGGATTTTATTAATGGTGCAATTTCTTACCGTCAGTTGAGTAATGCAATGCGTCTGGGAAAACTGGGCCAGCAGTTTGTTTTAAAAAGCAGAAGAGCATTTGAAAGTTTGGAATTTACAGGGTATGAGATTGCAAGTGTGCAGGAATGGTATAAGAGGAAAGCATCCCGTGATCATATGGCGCGTCGGCAATATTTTGATCTGGAACGAAACCGCCGTCAGCGGGGTGATTTATATATCACCACAATTTTAGATGAGGAGATGAAACCAGATGATCCACGCTTACGATAAATTATATCTTTCTGTTGCACAAAAAAATCTTGCCTGCATGCTGGATTATATGGTCAACGATTTAAAACGGCCGTTGGAAACTGTATGGCAGTGGTTTTGTATGAGTAATACAGCGTCACGGTTTGAACGAGGTGACTGTTCTGTGGTAGCGGGAATGTCGGGAGTTGAAATTGCATATGAAGTATTACAGGAAGCAGGGGAACCAAAGCCGGAACAAGCCCCCTCTTATTCTTACGATCGCAGCCCTGAATATTGGACAGGCTGGGCGTTGGCCTATTATCAGTGGAGTACCAGTTTGTCTTTTGCGGAAATAAACCAGGCTATTCCTGTAACTGAAGTGCGAATGCTCTACACGCCATATCATGAAATGGATGTTCGTCAGTTTGTAGATAAAATGAATGAATTATATCGTGAAGCAAAACCGGAGACAAACTTGAAAGAATTGCGTACTTTTGCAAATCTAAGTCAGAGTGAACTGGCACAGCAGGCAGGTGTTTCGGTTCGGACCATTCAGCAGTATGAACAGCGAAGAAAGGATATTAACAAGGCGCAGACAGAGACCTTGTTGAAGATTGCGCGGGCATTAGTATGTACGGTAGAAGATCTGGTGGAGAAAGTTCCAACTTGATAAAATGAATAAAAAGTTTCTTGTTCAAAGTTTCAGAAAACGTCATAAACTTTTCACCTACGCAAGGTTATATCTTCAGCCCCGGGAGGCCGCTGGGAGAGAGCTTAAGCAAAACTCGATTATCAGAACAAGCGAACTAATTGAAAATAGACGCTCCCCTTGCGTTATAGATACTAGGGGAGCGTTTTTGAATAGCGGTAGAGAATTTCTATAAGGGATGTTGTTGCTTTTTCTTTGATTTAAATCGAATGCATAAGAAAAATGTAAGAAAATTTTCACCAAACGTCATAGATTTTCAGAAGAATATATGGTAGTATAGGGCTAACAAAAAAGTATGTGAAAAAAATAACAAAGCGGAAAGGAGATGCAGGTGTATGAATAAAAAATTAACAGGTATTTTTGCAATGTGTGCTCTGTTGCTGACTGGATGTCAGGGAGCGAAAGAGAGCAGCAAGGAAATTACGCCGCCGGATACCGGATGGGGAAAAACAGTGGATGAAGTGCTTGCCGACTGGAATTTAGATCGGGATCAGGTGGAAATTTTCTCTGAGACCGAAAGTGCAGCCGCGATCGCAGTAGATACAGAAGCCACTGTTTTCGGCGAGCAAACTTCCAGAGTCATGTTTCAGTTTATCAACCTCGATCAGACCGGAGCGACGGGAAAACCGGTATTGTGCGAAGTAGACATCACCTACCCGGATGATGCCGATATGGATACCGTGAAAAAAGAAATGGAAAAATCCTACGGAAGTTCCAAAGACTCCATTACCCGCTACGAGCTGTACCAGTCGCTGGGCGACGATCAGCTCCCAGAATACACTTACAAAAAAGCAGATCAGCTTGCCGTCTGGTCCGGCGAGAGCCTGAAAGATGCGATTCCTTCCGATAAGAGCACCGAATACGAAACCGCCTGGGAAGCATACCAGCCTGGCCTTACCACCGACAACTGGGAGAACTACACCGAACAAGCAAGCATGGCAACCGCCGTATGCGCATCCGGCGCAGAAGCATTCCCAATGTTTGAAAAAAACGGTGTCAGCCTCGAAGCTTATCCGGGACTGGTATATGAGCAGGTGAAAAGTAATATGAAATAAGAAAGTCATAAACTCCCGGCAGTGCCGGGAGTTTTTCCGTGCATAGGGAGAAGGAAAAGAGTGTGTCCCGGAAAAATTTATGATATACTGAAAAGAGAAAATTCAACTTTTGGAAGGTTCCCGGAATGTCTGTTTTGGAAGAGAGGTGATTCGCCCGTGTATTTTAAACCTGAAAGAGGAGAATCAGGAAAAACTGAAAAGCGGAGAGGCAACACAAAGAAGGGTTGCGATTCCATAGAAAAATAGAGAAAAGCGTGCCTGGAGAACAGACACGCTTTTTAACGTCATGCAGAATGAAAGAGTCTGATGAATATTTGGAAGTACGATTTTAATTTGCACAATTCCGCTCACACAGGAACGCCAGCCCTTTCAGCAGAAGGTTCGGGTCATAGATATGAGGATGTAAAACGAGCGGTTCGACGAAGCGTGCCGCGCCGCCGGTGAGGATGAGGGTGGCGGGGGAGCCGAGTTCGGCTTCGATGCGCTGGACCATTCCGTCGAGCATCGCGGCCATGCCGACGATGGTGCCGGAGAGAATGCATTCTTCGGTGTTTCTGCCAATGATGCGTTTCGGGATCTGGAGGTCGAGCCGCGGGAGCTGGGCGGTCCGCTCGGAGAGGGCGCCAAGTCCCATATCGAGTCCCGGTGCGATGGCGCCGCCGCAGAAGACGCTGTTTTCCCGGATGACATTGAAGGTCGTCGCTGTTCCAAGATCCACGGTGATGACCGGCAGCGGATAATGTGCGGCGGCCCAGGCTGCATCAACGAGGCGGTCGCGGCCTACTTTTTCCGGTTCCGGGATGGAAAATGTCATGCCGAGATCACTTTCGGATGTGACGAGCAGCGGTTCTGTGCCGAACAGATTACGGACACATTCCTGCAGAAGCGTCAGAACCGACGGAACAACGCTGGAAATGATGACGCCCCGAAAGTCGGACGGGGAAAGATTCTTGTCTTCAAAAAGCTGCTCGATCGCAGATTCATACTGGCTGGCAGACCAGGTGTGGTTGATGTCAATCCGGGCTGTGAATTCGAGGGAATATGCTTGCTGCGGTGCGATCCGGACGCCGCCGAGCGTAACGGTTGTGTTCCCGATATCAATGGCTAAAATCATAAAAATACCTCGCGATTATTTTAAAAGTAGAGCTCTTTTGTCCTTTTATTATAAAGCCTTTTTGCATCAATGGCAAACAGGATTGGTTGTAATCTGTTTTTCTGTCTGCTATACTTAAAACTATCATAGGAAAAAAGTTGCTTCGAGGCAGCAGAACGGAGTTACAATGGAAAATCTTGACGGAAAATGTGTTGTACTTGGTGTGACAGGCGGAATTGCCGCCTATAAAATGGCAAATGTGGCGAGCGGTCTTCGGAAAGCCGGAGCAGACGTGCATGTCATCATGACCGAAAACGCGACGCAGTTCATCACCCCGCTGACGTTCGAGACGCTGACCAACAACCGCTGCGTGGTCGATACGTTTGCGCGTGATTTTAAATATGAGGTGACGCATATTTCGCTGGCAAAAGCGGCGGATCTGATTATGATTGCCCCGGCTACCGCCAATGTGATTGCAAAAATGGCACACGGCATTGCAGATGATATGCTGACAACGGTGGTGCTCGCAGCGAAGTGCAAAAAGCTGGTCGCTCCGGCGATGAATACGGCGATGCTGGAAAATCCGATTACGCAGGATAATCTGGCGACGCTGAAAAAATACGGTTTCGGCATCATCGAGCCGACCGTGGGAATGCTGGCGTGCAAGGACGTCGGAAAAGGAAAACTGCCGGACCCGGAGGTGCTGCTCGATTATATCGCGATGGAGCTTGCCCGCGAAAAGACGCTCGCTGGTGTGCGTGTCACCGTGACTGCAGGCCCGACGCAGGAATCCCTCGATCCGGTGCGGTATCTGACGAACCATAGCAGCGGCCGCATGGGATACGCGATTGCGCGGGAGGCGATGCTCCGCGGCGCGCAGGTAACGCTGATTTCCGGCCCGGTTTCATTAGCCCCGGTTCCAGGCGTTGCGATGCGACCGGTGACGACGGCGAAGGACATGCTGGAGGCGGTGCGGGAGACATTGCCGGAGACGGATATTCTGATTAAGGCGGCCGCGGTTGCTGATTACCGGCCTGTGACGGTGGCGGATCAGAAAATCAAAAAGAAGGACGGTGACATGAGCATTCCGCTGGAGCGCACCGACGATATTCTGGGATGGGTGGAAAAGAACCGTCATCCGGGGTTGTTTGTGTGCGGCTTCTCGATGGAAACCGAGAACATGGTGGAAAACTCGCGTGCAAAGCTGGAGAAGAAGCATCTGGACATGATCGCGGCAAACAATTTGAAGACAGAGGGTGCCGGCTTCGGTGTGGCGACGAATGTGGTGACGCTGATCACGAAGGACGGCATCAAGGAGCTTCCGCTCATGGGAAAAGACGAAGTGGCGGGCTGCCTGTTGGATGAGATTGCGGCGCGGCGGTGATCATGTTGAAGTGTGACTTTTTTTCGTTTCCTGGTTGACGCGGGAAAAATGAATGCGTTATAATAAGCACAGGCGCAGCGGCGCACTTTACTTTTACGAAAACAACGAACGATAGGATGGATAAACGTGGAAACGGAAACAGGGGAAGGCTATGCAGAGCTTTCTTCCGTTTCTGTTTCGTTTTTTTAAGGAGAAATTCGGATATGATATTTGAAACACATGCACATTATGACGATGAGAAATTTGATGAAGACCGCGCAGAGCTGCTTTCCTCGATGCAGGAAAACGGGATCGGGCGTATCATCAATGTCTCGGCAAATCTGGAATCACTGGAAAATACAAGAAAACTGATGGAAGCGTATCCGTTCATCTACGGCGCGTTCGGCCTTCACCCGGATGAGGTGGGCGATCTGAACGAGGACGTGATGGCGCGGATGCGGGAACTCTGCCGCATGGAAAAGGCGGTCGCGGTCGGTGAGATTGGCCTTGACTATTACTGGGACAAGGAGAATCATGAGAAGCAGGAATACTGGTTCCGCCGTCAGATTGCGCTTGCTCGGGAAGAAAAACTTCCGATGATTATTCACAGCAGGGAGGCGGCGGCCGATACGCTCCGCGTCATGAAAGAAGAAAAATCGGAGGAGATCGGCGGCGTCATTCATTGTTTTTCCTACTCTGTGGAGATGGCAGAGGAATACCTGAAAATGGGATTTTATCTTGGCATTGGCGGCGTGGTGACGTTCAAAAATGCAAAGAAGATCAAAGAAGTGGTTCAGATGGCTCCGATGGAGCGCATTCTGCTGGAAACAGACAGTCCGTATCTGGCACCGGTTCCGTACCGGGGAAAACGAAATTCATCTCTGTATCTGCCGTACGTTGTGCAGGAGATCGCAGAACTCAAGGGAATTTCGGAAGAAGAAGTCATTGAGACGACAGAAAAAAATGCGGTCAGACTGTTTCGAGCAGAGGAATAGGAAGCGATACCAGAGGTGTTTCTTCTGTTTTATTTGTTCGGATCAATTCCGTCTGGCCGGACAAATTGAATAGGAGAAAGCGAAAATGGTTGATAAAACAATGATGGGCGACAAATGCGCCGAGCTGGTGCGCGCCGCGATGATCGGTGCGCTCGCAGTGACACTGGGAAACCCGACAGCCGTTTATGCAGCAGAAGAGGAAACGGCCGATCCGGGACAGATTGGAATTGAGATTGCAGGGGAAGCAGCCGTTGGGGCTGCTTCTTTTTGCGTGGAGGAAGATGCGGCGGAGGAGGCACCTGCGGAAGCGGAAGAGGTGACAGAACCGGAAGGTACGCAGAATGATGAGATGGAAGAGGAAAGTGGATCCGAGGGAAAAGAAGATGAGACAGTCCCGGAGGAACCGGAACCGCAGGAGCCTGACGGCGGAGAGAATGCAGGAATGACGGAACCGGGAAAAACGGGCGAGACAGAACCAGAGGGGCCGGAAAATGCAGAACCGGGAGAGGCAGGCGAGACAGAGCCAGAGGAGCCGGAAAATCCAGAACCGGGAGATCAGGGAGACATGCCGGAAACACCGGGAAACAGTGAAATGGATGGATCGTGGCCGGGCGAAGGGGAAGATATTTCCAACGATCCATGGCCGGGGCAGGAAGAAATCGGCGGCGGAGATGGGGAGCAGATGGAACCGCCGGAGGAAGAAAACGGATCTGCAGGAAGTGATGATGCAACTGGTGGGGACAAGACGGCAGAAGTCTCTTCGGATTCTGATTTATCACAGTCTGCGGAACCGCCAGCCGCTGAGGCTGAACCCGTCTTTTCGGCAGAGCAGGAAGCTGAGCGTACGCGGGAAAGCTACAGTGAGTGGCAGGCGGCAGAAGCTGAAAAAGTCACGATTTCCCGTATGCCGTGGCTGTTTCATACGGTTGAAAAAACATATGCTATCGCCGATGTGAATTCCTGGCTTCACGTCCGCGAAGGAAAAGGCACAAATCAGAAAATCGTCGGAATCCTGCCGAAGGGAAGCCTCTGTTATATTTTAGCGGATGCGGATTCTGACTGGGTTTATGTGGAATCCGGCGATGTCCGTGGATTTGTCTGCGCGCGGTATCTCCTGCGCGGAGAAGAGGCTGAAAAAGAGGTAAACCGTTGGCAGGAGGAAAGTTTTCCCATGGCGGAAATGTGGGTGAAGCCATGGAATAATAAGGCGTACACCTATACATATGCAACGACGAGAACACTTCTTTCTTCTGACGAAGCGCGCGGCGAGGTCCTGCAGTACGCGAAAAAATTCCTGGGAAATCCGTACGTCTGGGGCGGGACGAGTCTTACAAACGGCTGCGACTGTTCCGGCTTTGCCCAGCAGATTTTTGCTAATTTCGGGTATACCCTTCCGAGAACCTCACGCCAGCAGGCGAAAGCTGGAACACGCATTCCGGTGCAGGAGGCAAAGCCTGGTGACCTGCTGTTTTACCAGCGGGAGAGCGGGTTTATTTACCATGTCATGATTTATCTCGGTGATGGAAAAGTAATCCACGCTGGAAGCGAGGCGACGGGGATTCTGATTTCAGATTTTAACTATGAGAAATCGACAGAATTTGCTGTGCGGGTGATTTCGGAGGAAATACGTGAGAGCAAAGTAGAAACGGGAGATGTGGATAATGGGAGAAAAGAAGGAAACTCTGTGGATAACCAGACAACAGAAAACGGGAATGGTGGAAAACAGAAGGCGGGAGCAGAAAATGTGCAGAATACAAGTGCAGAAAACAGTACCGCAGGTGATCGGTTGGAAAGCGCTTCGGGAAAATATCTCGGCAATTTTAAACTGACCGCTTACTGCAACTGCGCCGTCTGCTGTGGCCGCTGGGCGGGCGGCCCGACCGCATCCGGAAAAATGCCGGTGCAGGGCCGGACCATTGCAACCGGCGTTCTGCCGTTTGGAACGAAGCTGAATATCGGCGGAAAAATTTACACGGTCGAGGACCGCGGCACGCCGTACGGCCACATTGATATCTATATGGAACGCCATGCAGACGCAGAGGAGTTCGGCGTGCGCTACGCGGATGTATATCAGTCAGAAGAAATCTGATAAAATTTGCCGATCACGGCGGCATGTGCATCCGTGCCGTGGCCGATATACGGAGTCCTTGCAATCGGGAGATCCGGTCCGGCCGCCTGGCGGACAAGCTGCGGCATATCCGGCGTCAGCTGGTCGCGTTCCATCTGGGAAAATGTTCCGAGGAGAATACCATTGATCTGTTCAAAGGCATGCATCATTTTCAGCTGGGACAGAAACGTAACCATCTGCGGAACGCCGCCGCCCATGGCTTCGAGGAGCAGGATTTTTCCGCGGAAATCCGGCTGAAAATCCGTTCCGGCGAGCTTCAGAAAACAGCGGATATTTCCGCCGATCATCACACCTTCCATGTGATCGCCCTGCAGAAATGTGCAAGGGAGGTCGAAGAGGCTGGGAGACTGCCCGGAAAAAGCGTTTTGGAACAGAGTGATCTGTTCGGCGCTGTGGTCGTACAGCAGATTTCGAACCTGATACAGCATCGACTCATTTCCAGTCGCAGTCGTGACAGCATTGACAATCGTTGTGAGATCACTGTATCCCCAGAAGCGCTTGCCGGAGGCGGCGATGACAGAAAAATCCAGATACGGCAGAACTTCATTCGCCATATCGCCGCCGGAAACATCAAAAATATCCGTGATTTCTGGGTCACAGTAAAGGTTCATCAATGCATCCGCCCGCTCCGCGCCCGTGCCGGAAAAGCCGGAACCGTTGTCGAAGAGGCAGGGGCTTAAAACAGGATCGAAGCCCAGCTCCCGCAGAATCTGACAGAGACGCGCCAGATCGGCGGAAAAGGAAGGATGCATGGGGTTGGAGCAGGCGGTAATACCAATTTTATGAGACATAAAGATTCCTTTCTCGGAGTAAAACAAGGCAAAATCTGCATTTTCGTGGCACACCGGTACAGCTTTTTCTTTGAATTTGCAAAGCAGATTTAGAGATCGCCGGTGTTTGCAGAATGCCGTTTTGGACAAAAATTATAAAGCTTTGAGGTCGTCAATCAGTGTCTGCACTTCCTCTTCCGTCGTTGCCCAGCTGGTGCAGAACCGCGCAATATTTCCGCCGTCCGCGGATTTCCCCATTGGCTCGAAAATATAGCGTTTTTCCAGAGTTTCCTTCTGCGCATCGGTGAGAATCACAAACTGCTGATTCGTAAAACTCTCCACCCAGAATGGAATCCCCTGCGCCGCAAATGCTTTGCGGAGTTTCATGGCAAGTTCATCGGCGCGGCGTGTCGCAGTAAAATAAAGATCATGCCCCAGCAGGCAGTGGAACTGCAGTCCGAGCAGCCATCCCTTTGCGAGGACAGCGCCGTTCTGTTTCATGTAGGCTTTGAACCGCTTTTTCAGCGAGTCAGCTGTAAGCACAACGGCCTCACCAAACAGCGCACCGCATTTCGTTCCGCCGAAATAGAAAACATCTGTGAGAGCAGCGAGATCCTCGAGAGAAACATCATTCTTCTCTGATCCAAGCCCGTATCCAAGCCGTGCCCCGTCCACAAACAGATACATATCATACTTCCGGCAGACCTCGTGAATCTTCGTCAGCTCCTGCAGCGAATACAGCGTTCCCTGCTCAGTCGGAAATGAAAGATATACCATCTTCGGCTCCGTCAGATACTCCGGCTCACCGCCTTCATAATAAGCCGCCGCACACGCCGCAATCTGTTCCGCCGAAATTTTACCATCCGTATTCGGCAGCTCTAGAATCTTATGCCCGGTATTTTCAATCGAAGCCGCCTCATGGCAGTTAATATGTCCGGTATCCGCCGCAATCACACTCTGCACCGGCGAAAGCGCTGCTGCCGTCACAATAAAATTCGCCTGCGTCGCCCCCGGAAAAAAATGAACCGCCGCATCCGCACAATGAATCTTCTCCCGAATCAGCTCCGCAGCCTTCTCACACCATTCATCCTCCCCATATCCACCATAACTGTTCCCATTAATAGCCCCCAGCGCCTCCAGAATCTCCGGGTGCGCACCGTGATTGTAGTCATTATTAAATCGTATCATCAGTTTATGTTCTCCTTAATTTGAATTTGAAAAATGCTGTTTCCATTATACGGCATCTGAAGGAAAACAGCAATTGGAGAACAAAAAGAGAAAATGCAAAAAAATGCAGAAGGAGGATTATCTGCATCGTACAATATTGGAGCAAGATATTTTATCCGTGAAATTTTAAAACCCTTACCGGCAACGGAAAGGTCTTTGCTGGAGGCAAAAGTTCCTGCAGTAAAGAGTAGAACCTCATGTGTTTATGCGGATTTGAGAGACTTAATTTCAGAAATGGAACTGCGAAAAGCAGCATAAACACAGGCAGATATACCGTGGACTACCTGTTATGTGGAGGCCTGCCGTATCCGGCATGGAAGAAGCGCGTATCCGCGCAAGATCTAAGAAACAGGCGTATCCGCCGATATTTTGTCTGCCGCCTAAAGCGGTCTGAAGCACGTGACTTTAGTCATGTGAGGTTCAGTTCGTATAAAAACAGTATCGGAAAATAAGAAAAGAACCGACAGAGAAATCTGAGAACTAAACTAAAGATTTCCCCGCCGGTTCTTTTTCTATGCATCTATTTTCATCCATTATATATTTCGCATTGACTTTTTATATACCGATTGGTATAATGATAACAGAAACACACATAAGAAACCTGCAAAATCCAACAAAATTCGTCAAAATTGCCAAAAACTCACGCAATTCGACCATCACACACAAAAGCAGACTTCTTAAATACAAAATCAACAAAAGCATTTTAAACCAAAACAAATGCCAACTCACACGTAACAAACAACCACCCAAACACACCGCGGCCAGGCGAACTCCAGAGAGCGTCCCTTCCGCAACAAAGAGGATTCAAAATGGACAATCGTCAGCTAATCATGAACTCAGCTCTGACCCTCTTCTACGAAAGCGGGTACGACGCCGTCGGTGTTCAGCAGATCGTAGACTCCGCCGGAGTATCCAAACCAACCCTGTACTATTACTTCGGAAGCAAACAAGGCCTCCTCGAAGCCCTGCTAAACGAGCACTTTCAGCCCATGGAACAAAAACTCATCGAAGCCTCCGAAACCGGGAAAAACATCCCCGAAAAACTGTACCGCATCGCGCGTGCCTTCTTCAACGGAGCCTCCGAAGACCCGAAATTCCATATGCTGATGATGGCACTGTTCTATTCCGGAAGAAAAAGCGAAGGCTTCCGCACCGTATACCCCATGATTGACCGGTTCTATCACCTGTGCGTCGACGTCTTCGACAACGCCAGCGCCGAACTCGGCAACATGAACGGCCGTCAGGAACAATTCGCCGTAGGCTTCTCCGGAATCCTGATGCACTACCTGATGATGACAGCAGGAGATCAATCCGATCTTTCCAACCTCGTCGTCCGGGACGAAGAAGTCTACCGTCTGGTACACCAGTTCATGTATGGAATTTACTCATAACCCAAAAACAAGGAGGACAAACAAAATGGCACCATGGTATGAAGAGGCAGAATTTTATCACATCTATCCGATCGGACTGACCGGCGCGCCGAGAAAAAATGAATCGGAAGAAACCGTACACCGCTTTTCCACACTGGAACAGTGGCTTCCGCACATCGCAGATCTCGGTTGTACCGCAATCTATATCGGCCCCTTGTTTGAATCAACCGCACATGGATACGACACAAAAGATTACAAACAGGTAGACCGCCGCTTAGGCGACAACGCGGACTTTGCCGCATACGTAAAAAAAGCCCACGAACTCGGCATCAAAGTCGTCGTAGACGGTGTCTTCAACCACACCGGCCGCGAATTCTTTGCCTTCCGCGACATTCAGGAAAAAAGAGAACAGTCCCCGTACTGCGGATGGTACAAAGGAATCTGGTTCGGCGGAAACACCTGCTATAACGACGGATTCTCCTACGAAGCATGGAGAAACTGCTTCGAACTCGTCAACCTGAATCTCCAGAACCAGCAGGTCCGCGACTATCTCCTTGATGTCATCGACTTCTGGATCGACGAATTCGACATCGACGGCATCCGTCTCGACTGCGCCGACTGCCTGGATTTCGGCTTCATGGAGCAGATGCGCGCACGCACATCCGCCAAAAAACAGGACTTCTGGCTGATGGGCGAAGTCATCCACGGCGACTATGCACGCTACATAGGAGATGGACAGCATCTGCTGCACAGCGTTACAAACTATGAGCTTCACAAAGGACTTTATTCGGGACATAACGATCATAATTACTTTGAAATTGCACATACGATTCGCCGCGAATTTGACGAAAACGGCGGTATTTACAAAGGAAAGAAACTGTACAGCTTCGTTGACAATCACGACGTAGACCGTCTGGCCAGCAAGCTGAACGTAAAAGAAAACATGATTCCAATTTATGCGCTGCTGTACTTCCTGCCGGGCATCCCGTCCATCTATTACGGATCGGAATTCGGCATCGAGGGAAGAAAAGAAGGCGGAAACGACGATCCGCTGCGTCCGGCGCTGAATCTGGAAGAACTGGAGAAAAATCCGCCGGCAGAAAAACTTCCGGCATGGATCAAAACATTATCAGACGTCAGAAAAAAACATCCTGCAGCACGAACGGGAAGATACCGCGAACTCATGCTGACCAACCGCCAGTATGCCTTTGCACGCCTGGATGAGACAGACGCTCTGATCACAGCAGTAAATAATGATGAAAACCAGAGTGCGGGAGTCTGGATTCCTGCATCTTGCGACGGAACATGGAAAAACGCGGTAACCGGAGAAGCCATTTCTCCGGAAAATGGAAAACTTTTTGTTGAAGTGCCTCCATGCGGCTGTGTTCTGATTGAAAAAGAAGCATAAAGGGGATTTTTTCTATGAAGGAAACTGCGAAAACAACGGCAAAAACAACAGCAAAAACCAGAAAAGCGCCAAAAAAACCGGCGGGCTATCAGCCAAGATTTTCTGAACTGGATCAGTACTTATTTGGACAGGCAACCCATTACGATATTTTCCGGAAAATGGGTGCGCACCTGGACAAAAAAGACGGCAAAGTAGGAGCCTGGTTCACCGTATGGGCTCCGCATGCGGCGGAAGTATCTGTCATCGGCGAATTCAACGGCTGGGATGCCCATGCCAATGTGATGCGGAAAGTCGGCGAGGACGGCGTTTATGAAGTGTTCATTCCGGGCGTGACCGAGGGAATGATGTATAAATATTACATCCGCACACCGGACGGAAGAGAACTGTACAAAGCAGATCCATACGCATTTGCATCCGAAAAACGGCCGGGTACCGCGTCAAAAGTAGCGGAAATCGAAGGCTACCGCTGGGGTGACAGCGAATGGCTGACGAACCGCAAAAAATTTGACGTTCAGAAATCCGCGCTCTCCATCTACGAAGTGCACCCGGGCTCCTGGATGAAACATCCGTGGTCCGAATCCAACCCGGACGGATTTTACAATTACGTTCAGTTCGCACATTCGCTTGCCGATTACGTAAAAAAAATGGGCTATACCCACGTAGAGCTGATGGGAATTGCAGAGCATCCGTTTGACGGTTCCTGGGGCTATCAGGTAACGGGCTATTACGCACCGACCTCCCGCTACGGAACACCGAAAGAGTTTAAATATCTTGTTGATTATCTGCATAAAAATAAAATCGGTGTTATTCTGGACTGGGTACCGGCACACTTCCCGAAAGATGCGCACGGCCTTGCTGATTTTGATGGCCAGCCGCTGTATGAGTACGCCGACCCGAGAAAGGGCGAGCACCCGGAGTGGGGAACGAAGATCTTTGATTACGGCAAAAATGAAGTGAAAAACTTTATGCTGGCAAATGCGCTTTACTGGGTAGAAGAGTACCACGTAGACGGTCTCCGTGTCGATGCTGTTGCTTCGATGCTGTATCTCGACTATGGAAAAGAGCCGGGCCAGTGGGTGCCGAACAAGAACGGCGGAAATGAAAATCTCGAAGCCGTCGAGTTCTTCAAACACCTGAATACCTTGGTGCGCGGACGAAACAAAGGTGTCATCATGATTGCCGAGGAGTCCACAACGTGGCCGAAGGTAACGGGAAGCGTAGAGGACGGCGGCCTGCATTTCTCCTACAAATGGAACATGGGATGGATGCATGACTTCCTCGATTACATGAAGCTCGATCCATACTTCCGCAAATACAACCATAACAAGATGACCTTCGGCATGACCTATGCATTTTCCGAGAACTACATTCTGGTGCTCTCGCACGATGAGGTTGTCCACTTGAAATGCTCGATGATCAATAAAATGCCGGGCGATCTGAAGGAAAAATTCCAGAACCTGATGGTAGGCTATGCTTTCATGTTCGGGCACCCGGGCAAAAAACTTCTGTTCATGGGACAGGATTTCGGACAGCTCCGCGAGTGGAGCGAGGAACGCGAGATCGACTGGTTCCTGCTGGCAGATGAGGGGCATCAGCATCTGCAGACCTTCTTCAGTGACCTGCTGAAAATGTACCGCAAGTACCCGGCACTCTACGCGAACGACTGCGGCTACGAAGGCTTCCAGTGGATCAATGCCAACGACGGCGACCGCAGCATTTACAGCTTCGTCCGCTGGTCACCGACAGGCAAGAACAATCTGCTGTTTGTCTGCAACTTCACACCAGTCGAGAGACCGGACTACATGTGCGGCGTACCGCGCAAAAAACAGTACCGCCTGATACTCGACAGCTCCGATATGAAATACGGCGGTCCGACCGAAAAACGCCAGATGGTCTACCGCGCCAAAGACGGCGAATGCGATGGCCAGCCATATCGGATTGCATATTCACTTCCGGCGTATGGTGTGGCGGTGTTCAGCTTCTAAAATAAGATAGCTACTAATTTTCATCAATATCATGACCGGCAGAGAACGAAAGAGATTTCTTAAATCTGTCGGTCATTGTGTTTTGTGTTCGAAGGAAAAGAGGTGTTGATTTGATGAAAGAAGAAAGAAAAGAGCCGATACAGATTCCGCACATCCAGACAATCAACGATCACATTTCCTATCTTACACCGACAGAACATCCACTTTCGGCAAATGTTGTGATCATCGAGGGTGATGCATTTTTCTGGGTATATGACGTGGGAAATCATCCTGCGGTTTCAGAAATTCTGCAGAAAAAGTCAGAACAGACAGGAAAAGAAATTCGGGTGATTTTATCCCATTTTCATCCCGACCATATCGGGAATCTGTCGGAGATTTCGTGCGAAGCGGTTTACCAGGGGAAAAATACGTTTCGTTATACAAAAACAGGAACTGTGATAGAAGAAGATACGTGGTTTCAGGACGGTGACGTGTGGTTACATTTATTTCCGATTCCATCGAGTCATGCCAAAGGATCGCTTGCATTGGAAGTGGATGAGACGTGGTGCTTTCTCGGGGATGCGGCATATGCGACGCAGAAAAACGGACAGACCGTTTATAATGCCGAGCGCCTGCTGGCAGAAATCCGAGTTCTGAAAAACGTGCGTGCGCCGCATTTTTTCCTAAGTCACAGCGAACCGTTTCAGCAGAACAAAGAGGATGTGCTGGAATGGATGGAAGCGATTTATGAGAAACGGAAACGAGATGAATCATATATAAAAACACCCCAGCGCTTATGACAGGGAGTCCTTCGAGGCTGAATCAGTTATGCCACTTCGGCAATTCACTTTCTTTCACCGAAACTGATTCAAGATCCATATTCGACCAATATGAGCCGATATCTGAACTTGTGAAGTATTCAAAATTGCCCGTGGAAGATTTCAGCTTTCCGTTCTTGACTCCATTGCAGACATAAACCAGTTCGTAGTTTGTCCCATCCGAAAGGTTAAATCGAAAACTGGTCACATCTGCGCCTGTGATTTCCTCGACTTGTTTGTCTGTCAATGATAAGTTTTCAAACATATGATACAAGTCTGTTATATCAGTTTTTGCAACGACTATTTTCTTTTCTGCTGATACCGGTGCTCCCGCATAGTGGTACATTTCGATATTTTCAACATCTCCAACTTCAAAAGGAAAGTCGATATGGACCGTTTCTTTGCTACAGCCGACCAGTACCATCATTAAAATCAGAAAGGATATCAAATTTGTCGCTTTTTTCATATCATTGCACTCCTCGTCATGTTTTTGACAGGTCAAGAGTTCAAAAATCCTCTTGCAAGCGAGCTTGCATTAGCTTTTTGAGCCTGGTATCATGATGATTTGAGTATATCATAGTTTAACCGAATCAAGCAAGTCACCTGCTTCCATTGCGCGAAGCAATAAGCAGGGGGTTGGAACTTACTTGATTCGGTTAAACAAACAAGGGAGATGAAAAAATGAATGAAATTATAGCTTTACAGAAATATGAAAACGAAGCACAACTTGCAAAAGAGCTGATTCGAGGCTTTTGGCTGGCTCATGGTGATTATGTTATAACCGACGAAGAGGCCGCGGAGAATCTTGCTGCCTGGACAGACAAAGGGCATGTGTTTTATTTTATCTTAAAAGAAGAGATCCCCATTGGATTTGTGCATCTCGGAAGCCGCGGGGCGGAAGTTGACTGGATCGAAGATCTTTTCGTACTTCCGGAATACCAGGGAAACGGATACGGAAGTCATGCGATTGCGCTGGTTGAAGCCGAGATAAAAAAGTATTCTGAATCTGTCTATCTTGAGGTAGCTGCACGAAATTTTGGAGCGATGAAACTCTATCATAGATTGGGATATCATTGCCTGAACACTGTGACGTTACGCAAAGATTTTCAACCGGAGAATTTTGAAGTGATTCGCAGCGAAGAGCTTTTGGGGTATCCGTTGGAAGTTAAGAAGTATATTAAGTAGAATCTCACGCCGATTTGCGCAGCAAATCCAGACCTCCCCACCGCCCGGCTCAATGTCAGCCCGGAAGTGCGTCTGTGTCGTCTGGGACTGTGCCCCAGGGCACAGTCCCAGGCGGCGCAGGTGCACTTCCGGGTGTCCGTTTTTTAAACAACCGCAACCCCCGCCATCCCCAGTACCGCCGCAATCGCAAACAGCACCAGCAGATGCACCGGATAAAACGCATAAAACGGATACTTCAGATTCAATCCTCGTTTTCCGTTATAAAAATGCACCGGGATCATAGCCAGAAAACAGGTGATTTCATTCAGACTCAACAGCGTAAGCACCGCACACCCGATTCCGATACAGTACATTTTATTCTTTCTCATATTATACATCAGCACAATCGTCAGAATTCCCATTGCACTGTAATCTGTCTTCAACAGCGTGGCCACTGCACAGGCTGCCACAATCACCAGCAGCTTGCCAACCGAAACCTTCCAGTTCGCCCTCTGCCATGCACCGGCATCTTTTTGCGCTTTTGAATCGATTTTCTGAAGAAAAATCATCATCACAAGGCCGATAAATAAAGTGAAAAAGACATTCTGATAATCCAGATAAAACGGTTTTCCCGCAAATGCCAGATCGAACGGGATCTCCGAAACCAGTGCAAAAATCCCAAGATTCAGCGCATACTTTTTCACATCATGCGTATGCATGAACCCTTCAATCAACAGAAAACAGAAAATCGGAAAACTGATCCTTCCGATTGCGCGCATAATCATATCCGCATAATAAATCACAGCTGTGTTTCCGGTAGAGAGAAATGATGCGCCTCCGTCCGAAGCGTTCACCGCATCCAGAAGACCACGGGAAATCAGGATTCGGTCGAAAAGTACAGCTGCAGTGTGGTCGATCAGCATACAGACCATCGCAATGATTTTCAAGGTACTGCCGGGAATTTTACCGGCGCTTTTTACGGGTTTCGCAGTAGTAGCTGCCATATAAAACATCCTTTCTGGAACGCAAACGAAAGGCAGACTGTGCAAGCCGTCTGCGGATCAGGTTCCTGTAACGACAAACAGCAGAAAATCCTGCTGTTTTGCCAGAGTTGTAATACTATGATTATACGTTCTGAGGAGGTTAATGTCAAAGAAATAAATGGTTTTCATCACTGGCTGTTTTTGCGTATTTTCTTCTGCGTCCTGTGGTAAATCACAGGCAGAGACAGAAAAAACAGTTCTGAAATAACGCAGAGTATGGTAGAATCTGCCAGTCGGGTAAATGAAAATAGAAAGCGTCTCCGGGCTCATCCCAAAACGAACGGGGCAGCGTACCAATTCGTAAACCAGAATTGGTACGCTGCCCCGTATTTTAAAATACATCCAGGTCTTTTCCGTTCACGACATATCCGTCATACCCTGCATCCCGGATTTCATCCAGTATCGCAGTATCGCGCCATGCCATCTCGGCGGCAAGGTTTTTGTGGTTATCCTGTACATTCATATGGTAAATCCGGTGATACGTAACGAGCAGTTTCGGATTTGCTTTTTTTGCAACACCGGCAAGATCCGTGCTTAACGTATGCACTTCCCGGTGGTATTTCTGCCATTTGGGTTCGCGGCAGGAGATTCCGGCGGCGTATTCCACTTCGTGCAGCAGGATATCACAGCCTTTCGATTTTTCTGCCACGAGATCCAGCGGAGCGGTATCGCCGGTGATGACGATTGTGCGGTCCGGTGTGGTGAATTTATAGCCGTAGCATTCCAGTGTTCCGTGGCTGACCGGAAAAGCCTCCACCGTAACCAGGTCATCCCGGTAGACAATGCCGGATTCAATTTCTGTTACCTCAACGCGGTAGCCGGATTCGTTTGCTTTTTCGAAACCGTGAATTCGGAAATCAATGTCGGTTTCATAGGCCTGTAAGATATGATCGGTCATGTGCTGTAAGCCCTTTGGCCCGAAAACTTTCAATGGAACCGGGCGCTCCAGCACCCACGGAGTAAAAATCAGATCCGGGTATCCTGCGGTATGGTCTGTGTGAAGGTGCGTACAGAAGGCAACGGTCAGAAGATCCGGCCGCAGGGCATCCACGCCGTTAAAATAGGCGGCTGAGGCCTGGCGGACAACGCCAGGACCAAAATCTACCAGATAAGCACGGTCACCGACCACGACAGCGGAGGAAGGTCCGTTGGCATTCGGACACGCATTTGGTGTGCCGGTTCCGAGAAGAACAAGTTTTGTCTGCATTCTTTCTCTTTTCCTTTTCTTTTTTTGTTTCTGTTTATGATTTCCTGTTACGATTTCTGCTTTTGCCTTATTTCTCTTCTTTTGATTCATTGTTTTTGGTTTCCGGAAGATGCTTAATGGAAATTCCGGTAAATCCATAGAAAATACTGAAAACCGGGGTCAGGTAAAGCAGGAATAAGTACGGGAAAAATGCCGACCATGCAACACCAAGTGTGCCGGCCATGTATACGCCGTAGCCATGCCATGGAATCATAGGACCAGCCATAGTTCCAGAGTCTTCGAGGCAGCGGGAAAGAATTTCCGGTGCAACCTTGCGCTCTTGAAAGACAGGTGCCATCAGACGGCCGGTCAGAACGTGTGCCATCGGCTGGGAGCAGCTGATGAGGCTGGTCACGTAACCGACAATCATCGTTGCCAGGATCATACTTCCATCGCTGTTGATTCTCTTTACAATCGCCTGAAGAATGTGATCCAGTACACCGAGTTTTTCCAGCATGCCGCCCATGCCGACAGCAAAGCAGATAATGGCTACGTACTGGAGCATGCTTCCCATGCCGCCGCGGTTTAAGATGGATTGTAATACCGGTTCTTCGATTGCGGTTGTGTAACCGTTGTAAGCTGTGCGGATGATGCCCTGCAGAGTATCGTGCTGCACAAAATAGGAAACAAATCCGGCAGCGAAGCTGGAAAGACCAAGTGCAGAGATCGCATTTACTTTGCAGAGGAGCAATACAATAATCAGGATGGCAGGGATCATGGTAATCCATCCAAGCTGGAATTCACCGTTTAAAGCATCGATGTAAACGGTAATGCTTCCCTCGGTATAGCTTCCGCTGGTCTGCTGGAAACCGAGAATAGTAAAAAGAATTAAGGTTATCACATATGTTGGAAGGGTGGTCCAGAGCATCGAGCGGATATGATCGCCAAGTTTGGCATCTGCAACGGCCGGAGCAAGGTTTGTGGTATCGGAAAGAGGACTTAATTTGTCACCGAACATGGCACCGCAGATGACAGCACCGGCTACCATGCCAGGATGGATACCCATGGCGTTTCCGATCGCCATCATGGCAACACCTGCGCTTCCGACGGAACCATAGGAAGTACCGGTTACAATACTCAAAATGGAGCAGAACAGCAGCGTCAGAGGCAGCAGCCAGGACGGGTTAATCATTTTTAAGCCCCAGGAAATGATGGTGGCAATGGTGCCACTCTGCAGCCAGGTGCCGATCATGACACCGATGGCCATCAGAAGGCAGAGCGTCGGGACGACCATACGGATGGCATCGTATGCGCCGGCAACAATGTTGGTGTAAGAAATACCGAAAATCTTACAAAACAGATAGATAAAAATCCAGCTTGCAAACAGGCCGATCATAGGACCGCCGGTTTTCAGGCGGATACAGACTGCGACGGATACGATGATCAGCAGCAGCAAAAGCAGTGACTGTGGCAGATTGAGTTTTTTTTCTTTTGTTCCACTCATAAAAAAATCCCCCATTCATAGGTAAAATGATTTGCCCATTCAACGCGTTAAAGTAGAAAAGACATGTAATATATTATAATGGTGAAATGCAGAAAAAGCAAGGGAAATTCTCTTGATTTTTTGTTCTATGGTTGCTATAATAAGCGTGAGTGTGGGGCGGAGGATAAACTTCGGCCCTTTTGCAGCTAACTATAAACGGAATCAACAAGATAAAGAGGTTAAATCAATGACAAGAATAGACATTATTTCAGGTTTCCTGGGCGCAGGAAAAACAACCCTGATCAAAAAACTCCTCGGAGACGCACTGAAAGGCCAGCAGGTTGTTCTGATCGAGAACGAATTCGGTGAAATCGGAATCGACGGAGGCTTCTTAAAAGATGCCGGTATCGAAATCCGTGAAATGAACTCCGGCTGCATCTGCTGCTCTCTTGTGGGAGACTTCGGCGCAGCATTAAAAGACGTTATCACCAAATATCACCCGGACCGCATCATCATCGAGCCGTCCGGCGTAGGTAAACTCTCCGACGTCATCAAGGCTGTAGACGGTGTAGAAAAAGAAGCAGGCGTAGCCCTGAATTCCGCAACAACCGTAGTCGACGTTATGAAATGCAAAATGTATCTCAGAAACTTCGGCGAATTCTTCGAGAATCAGGTAAAGAGCGCAGGAACCATCATCCTGAGCCGTACCGATAAAGCCGATACCGAAAAAGTAGAGGCAGCTGTAAAAATGCTCCGCGAGCTGAATCCGGAAGCACACATCATCACCACACCGGTTGAAGTTCTGGGCGGCAAGAAAGTACTCGATACGATGGAAGGTGCGATCATCAACCTTGCGCAGGTAGAAGAGGAAGAGCATCATCACCATCATCATGACCACGACGAGTGCTGCTGCGGCCATGACCACGATGAGGAGCATGAGCACCATCATCACGATCATGATGAGGATGAACATGAACATCATCACCACGACCATGACGGCGAGTGCTGCTGCGGCCACGATCACGACGAGGAGCATGAGCATCATCACCACGACCATGATGACGAGTGCTGCTGCGGCCATGATCATGACCATGAGCATCATCATCACCACGATGACGAGTGCGGCTGTGGTCATGAGCATCATCACCATCATCACGCAGACGAAGTTTTCACAAGCTGGGGTCAGGAGACTGTGAAGACCTTCACCAAAGAGCAGATCGAAGGCATCTTAAAGAAACTTTCCGAGGATACCGCTTATGGTATGGTTCTTCGTGCCAAAGGTATGGTAGCAGGCGCCGATGGACAGTGGATCTATTTCGATATGGTTCCGGAAGAGTACGAAGTACGTGACGGAGCACCGGAATTCACCGGAAGAATCTGTGTCATCGGTTCCAAATTAGCAGAAGATAAGCTGGCAGAGCTGTTCGGACTGTAAAAATACAAAGTAGCTGCGAAAATTACGGTCCGCAGGGTACCTGTGAATTGTAGTGAAGCTGCCGCATCAGAAACAAAATCCGATGTGGTAGCTTTTTTCTTGATTTAGAGACAAAGCAAAAGGTACGCCCGGAATCTCAGCCGCAAAAGCAAGTGCAGAAAGATTCCGGGAGTACGTCAAAGACAACGGAGGTACAAAATGTACGAAGAAGACGAAGTAGAAATTCCGATTTATCTCATAACAGGATTTCTGGAGAGTGGAAAAACCTCTTTTATCAATTTTACCGTAGCACAGGAATATTTCCAGATTGACGGGCCGACCCTTCTGATCACAACCGAAGAGGGTGAGGTAGAGTATGACGAAAAAGAACTGCTCAAACACAATACAGTACTGGAAATCGTAGAAGGACCGGAGCAGTTTACCTTAGATTACCTGAAAAAACTGAACCGTAAATATCGCCCGGAGCGTATTATTCTGGAATACAATCCGCTCTGGAGCGTAAAAAAACTCGAAGAAATGGAGCTGCCGCGCGGCTGGGGCATTGTACAGGAGATTGTGACGGTCGATGCAAGCTGCTTCCAGATTTATATGCAGAATATGAAATCTGTTTTCATGGAGATGGCAAAAAATGCGGATATGGTTATGTTCAACCGCTGTCGTCCGGAAGATCCGCTTCCGGCATTCCGCCGCAGCATCAAAGTAGTCAATCAGGCATGCGACGTTCTGTTTGAGAATGAAGAAGGCGAAATTGACAACATTTTTGAGGATCAGATGCCGTTCGATACCGATGCCGATGTGATCGAAATCGACGATGCCGATTACGGAATCTGGTATGTCGACATGGGCGACAACCCGGAGCGCTACGAGGGCAAAACCGTTCATTTCCGAGGCATGGTATTAAAGAGCAAAGACGTCGGAGCTGATTTCTTTGTCCCGGGTCGTATGGCAATGACCTGCTGTGCAGATGATACTTCTTTTATCGGCTATGTCTGCAAATGCGCAAGCGCCAAATCTCTCGTAATGGGTTCCTGGGTTGACGTGACTGCAACGGTAAAATGGGGCTATATGAAGGTTTACGATGGCGAAGGCCCGGTTCTGTATGCAAAAGAAATCAAACCGGCCAAGAAACCGGAGAGCGAACTGGTATATTTTAACTAAAGAAAAAGAACAATCATACATCAGACAACAGAGGGCAGGGAAAGTTTTTTCTGCTCTCTGTTGTCTGCATTGCAGGAGGAAGTATGTTTATTATAGTAGGTTTGGGAAATCCGACGCGCCAGTATGAGGGCACGAAGCACAACGTCGGATTCGACACCATCGATTACCTGATCGACGAATATCAGATCCCGTCTTCCGGTGCAGGCCACAAGGCACTGTTCGGAAAGGGCATGATCGCAGGCCAGAAAGTCATTGTCGCAAAGCCGATGACATATATGAACCTGAGCGGCGAGTCCGTTCGGGAGCTGGTGAACTATTACAAAGTGGATCCGGAGAGCGAGCTGATCGTGGTTTACGATGATATCAGCCTGGCGCCGGGACAGATCCGTATCCGCAAAAAAGGAAGCGCGGGCGGCCACAATGGCATCAAAAACATCATTGCCAATCTTGGCACCGACCGATTTATGCGTGTGAAGGTCGGCGTCGGTGAGAAACCGAAAAACTGGGATCTGGCGGACTACGTGTTAAGTCCGTTTACGAAAGACGAACGTCCCCTTGTAAATCTGGCGATCGAGCATGCGGCAAAAGCAATCGAGCAGATGCTGAACGGGGATGTGGACGCAGCTATGAATGAGTATAACCGCAAATCTGCAAACCCGGCAGAGTAAGGAAAATGAAAGCGTTATTAGAACCGATCAAAGAAATTGCCCGTTTTGACGAGCTGTTCCGTGATCTGAAAAAAGGAACCGCAGGTGTGACGGTGATCTCGGGCTGTTTGGAAAGCCAGAAAGCCCACATGATCGCAGGTCTCTCCGAGGATGCCCCGGTGCGGCTTCTGATCGCGGAAAATGAATTAAAAGCAAAAGAATTATATGAGGATTACCGGCTGTACGATGCGGAGACGCTGTATTATCCGGCGAAGGACCTGATTTTCTATCAGGCGGACATTCACGGAAATCTGCTGATCCGGCAGCGGCTTCAGGTCATCCAGGCACTTCTTGAGCGGAAGGAAGTTACCATCATCACCAGTGTGGGGGGATGTATGGACTTTCTTCTGCCTCTTGACGTGTTTGAAAAGCACTGTATCCATCTGCGTAATGACAGCGAACTCGATCTGGATAAAATAAGAAAAGAGCTGGTGCGGCTCGGCTATGAGAGTACCTTTCAGGTGGAGTCGACCGGCCAGTTTTCCGTCCGCGGCGGCATTCTCGATATTTATCCGCTGACGGAACAGAACCCGATCCGGATTGAACTCTGGGGCGATGAGATAGATTCCATCCGAAGCTTCGATGCGGAGAGCCAGCGGTCGATTGAAAACCTCGAGGAAATCACAATCTATCCGGCATCGGAGCTGATCTTAACTGAGGACACGATTGCGCGCGGTGTGAAAGCGATTAAAAAAGAGGCAAAAGCGCAGAGCACAAAGTTCCGCGATAAGATGATGACGGAGGAAGCGGCGCGTATCCGCCATGCGGCAGAGGAAATCTGCGATCAGATCGGCGAGGGCGAAATTCTGCAGGGAGCGGAGCAGTATCTTCATTATTTTTATCCGGAGACCGTCTCGTTTTTTGAGTATCTGCCGGAGAACAGCCGCATTTTCCTCGATGAGCCGAACCGCATCATCGAGTGTGCCGATGCGCTGGAAGCAGAATTTCAGGAGAGCGTGAGCCACCGTCTCGAAAAGGGATACCTCCTGCCGGGACAGGCGAAGCTGATGTGCAGTACGGCGGAGCTTGTGGCAAAACTGAACCGCCGCGGCTGTGTTGCCGTATCGCTGATGGAGCCGCAGAAGGGCGAGTGGAATATCCGTGACGAATTCAGTGTGACGGTGAAATCGGTCAATTCGTATAACAATCAGTTCCCGCTTCTGGTAAAAGATCTGAAATCCTGGAAAAAAGCGGGTTACCGTATTGTACTGGCGAGTCCGTCGCGGACGAGGGCGCAGCATCTGGCGGAGGACCTGCAGAATGAGGAGATTCCGGCCTTCTACAGCGAGAATGAGGAGCGTGTTCTGAAACCGGGCGAGGTCATGCTGATCCACGGCGCGGCCCGCAGAGGCTTTGAATATCCGATGCAGAAATTTGTGCTGATCACAGAGACGGATATTTTTGGAAAAGAGAAGAAGAAAAACCGGAAGAAATCGGAGTATTCCGGTCAGAAAATCCAGAATTTTGCGGATCTATCGATCGGTGACTATGTCGTGCATGAGAGCCACGGTCTTGGTATTTACCGCGGTATCGAAAAAATTGAGATGGACCGCGTAACGCGTGATTACATGAAAATCGAGTATGCGGGCGGATCGAACCTCTATGTGCTGGCCACCCAGCTCGATACGCTGCAGAAGTATGCGTCCGGCGAAGCTGCAAAGGTGCCGAAGCTGAATAAAATCGGCGGTCAGGAATGGAATAAGACGAAAACACGGGTTCGCCATGCGGTAAAAAATATCGCACAGGATCTCGTGAAGCTGTATGCCGAGCGGCAGGCGTCATCCGGCTATCAGTTCGGAAAGGATACGATCTGGCAGAAAGAATTTGAGGAACTGTTTCCGTTTGAGGAGACGGACGATCAGCTTGCGGCGATCGAGGCGACAAAGGCGGACATGGAGAGCAAAAAGATCATGGACCGCCTGATCTGCGGCGATGTCGGATACGGCAAAACCGAGGTTGCAATCCGTGCAGCGTTCAAGGCAGTACAGGAGAGCAAACAGGTCGTCTACCTCGTTCCGACCACCATTCTGGCACAGCAGCATTACAATACGTTCGTTGAGCGCATGAAGGACTTTCCGGTGCGCGTTGATCTTCTGTGCCGGTTCCGCACGCCGGCAGAGCAGAAAAAAACGCTGGAGGATCTGAAAAAAGGACTCGTGGATATTGTCATTGGAACACACCGCGTTCTTTCAAAGGATGTGAAGTTCAAAGATCTTGGCCTTCTGATTGTCGATGAGGAGCAGCGGTTCGGCGTGACGCATAAAGAAAAAATCAAACAGCTGCAAAAAAATGTGGATGTTCTGACACTGACGGCGACGCCGATTCCGCGTACCATGCACATGAGCCTGATCGGCATCCGCGATATGAGTGTGCTCGAGGAAGCACCGCAGGATCGCCAGCCGATCCAGACTTTTGTCTGTGAATACAATGAAGAAATGGTTCGCGAGGCGATTAACCGTGAACTTGCGCGGGGCGGGCAGGTTTACTATGTCTATAACCGTGTCCAGTCGATTGCGGATATGGCGAACACGATCCAGAAGCTCGTGCCGGATGCAAATGTGGGCTTTGCGCACGGGCAGATGAAGGAGCGCGAGCTCGAGAAGATCATGTACGGATTTATCAACGGAGAGATCGATGTGCTCGTGTCAACAACGATCATTGAGACAGGACTCGATATTTCGAATGTCAACACGATGATTATCCACGATTCCGACCAGATGGGACTGTCACAGCTCTATCAGCTCCGCGGCCGCGTTGGACGGTCGAACCGGACTTCCTACGCATTTCTGATGTACCGCAGAAACAAGATGTTGAAGGAAGTGGCGGAGAAGCGTCTCCATGCGATTCGTGAATTTACGGAGATGGGAAGTGGCTTTAAAATTGCAATGCGTGATCTTGAGATCCGTGGCGCCGGAAATCTGCTGGGCGCAGAGCAGTCGGGCCATATGGAATCGGTTGGATACGATCTCTATTGTAAAATGCTCGCAGAGGCTGTCCAGGAAGCGAAGGGCATCGCACCGGCAGAGGCGTTCGAGACAACGATCGATCTGAATGTCAGTGCCTATATTCCGGACGGCTACATCAGCAACGAGGCTCTGAAGCTTGACACCTATAAGCGAATTGCGGCGATTGAAAATAAGGAAGAGTATGAGGACATGACGGAGGAGCTGACCGACCGCTTCGGGGAACCGCCGAAAAATGTACAGAATCTTCTGGCTGTCGCAGAACTGAAAGCGCTGGCGCACTGTGCGTATGTGACGGAGCTGAAACAGATGGGCGATTCGGTACGAGTCACCTTACAGCAGCATGCCAAAATCGATGTGGCGCGGATTCCGGAGCTGCTGCAGAAATACCGCGACGAACTGAAATTCCAGATGGAGTCGCTGGCGTTTGTCTACACGCCGCGGCGGAGAAATTCAAAGGAAAAGATCGATCTGCTGGAGAAGAGCCATGCACTGGTGGAAGATCTGCTGCAGATCACGCAGGAGTGAAACACTCGCATACCCACAAAATCGTGTGAAAAAGGCGTGAACAGGGAAGAAAAAAGTTGCCCTGTATCAGCAAAAAGGGTATAATAGAAAAAGCGTTTATAAAAATCGATGCAGGACCGGAAATTCGAATGTGTAAAAAAGTCGGGCATTTGAAAGGCCCGGACAGTTTTGAAAAGGTAAATTCTTTTTGAGCATACATTTCGCCCTGCATGAGGAGGAAGTAATGAAAAATTTAAAAGCAAAAGCAGTCTGCGTTATGCTGAGTGCTTCGATGGCAGCGATGGGACTGACCGGCTGCGGTTCCGACAATGTGGACGGAACAAAAACGGCAATTACTGTAAATGACGAGTCGATTACACTCGGACAGGCAAATTTCATGCTGAGATATCAGCAGGCAACCATGTACAATTATTATTCCAAGATGTACTCGATGTACGGAATGCAGATGCCGTCTGAGATGTACGACAAGGAAGGCGACGATGGAAAGACTACCGGGGAAACGTTCAAGGAGCAGTCTCTTGATACGATCGAAAAAGAGCTTCTGATGCGGCAGCACGCAGAGGAATACGGAATTTCCCTGACAGACGAGGAAAAACAGCAGGCGAAAGAGGCTGCACAGGCATTCGCAGATAAGAACGGTGACGATGTGATGAAAAAGCTGCACGCAACCGTTGAGGACATCCAGGATGCACTGGAGCTGTATGTTATTCAGACCAAAATTTATGATCCGATCATCGCAGATGTAGATACCGAGGTATCCGATGAAGAGGCAAAGCAGACCTCCATCAGCTACATCACGGTATCCACAGCAGGAACCGAGAAGGATGACGATGGAAAAACGATTGATTTGACGGACGAGGAAAAAGCGGCAAAGAAAGAAATCGCACAGAGATTCCTGGATCTCTTAAAAGAGTCTGAGGATCCGGCAACCGCATCGTTTACCGATCTGCGCAAGGAGCTGAACGATCAGTTAAATGCGGAGAATACCGCAGATTCCACCGATTCTGCAGATGGCTCCGATGAGAGCAGCTCTTCTTCCGATGCTTCCGACACAAGCGCATCCGACGCTTCAAGCGCGAGCACATCGAGCAGTTCCGACAGCGATTCCTCCTCTGAGGTTTCTTATCTGACCTCTTCCGAGACATCCTTTGGAACCGGATCGGAGAAAGACGATGACGATACCTGTTCTCTTGGAGATAAGGTAGCGGAAGAAGCAGCAAAGCTGAAGGATGGCGAGTATTATGACGGTGTCATCGAAGGCGACGATGCATATTATGTGATTCGTGTAGATAAAGCATTCGACGAGGATAAAACCGAGTCCAGAAGACAGACTATCATTTCCAACCGCAAATCGGATAAGTACAACGATACACTGGATGGATGGGTAAAGGAGAGCGATATCAAGGTCGCATCCAACTGGAAAAAGCTTGAAGTAACCGACGCAGATCTGTATACGATGACAGTTGACAGCGCTTCTACAGATTCCACAGATGGAACCACAACCGACAGTACAACAACGGACAGTACAACGTCTGACAGCACGACATCAGGCAGTACCGAAACGACATCGACAAGCAGCACAGGCACTGCTTCGACGTCTTCAAGCACTGCAGAATAAAAGCATACGATACAGGACAAACGGCAGCCGGATCCGGGAGAGGGGTCCGGCTGCTGTTTGTGTCTGAAAATATTTTGGAACAAAAAAAAGAAAATAATAGGGAATTTGTAGAGTAAATTGACAATAGTAAGAAGTCTATTTATAATGAAATTACAACCAGAGTGTGTCTCACAGATTGCGGAAATAATTTTTCAGATATGCTCTAATGTTCAGGCGAAAACGATGTACCAGGAAAGAAGGTGGAGAAATGAAGAAGGCAGTAATTTCCGTACTTGTTGGTACAGCAGTATTGGCTTTCGTTGCGTGTGGAAAAAATGCTGCAACGGAAAACAGTTCCGATTCGGGTGTTTCAACGGTATCGGCATCCTCGCAGGTGGAAAATGGACAGAAAGCAACCCGTGTGAACCAGGGAACAAATTTGTCTCCGGGGTCACCGAAGAATATCCCGTCCGGTGGGGGGAACAGCTCGGGCAGGACACATCATTCGGAGACGCATCATTCGGAGACACATCATTCAGACGCGCATCATGATTAAGGATGTCAGGGTTTGCTGAACATCCGTGAACGGAAACAGGAGAAGGGGTATCCAAAACGGATACCTCTTTTCTACTTGTCGGGAAAACAATACAATGCTATACTGAACATGAATTTGACGCGAAAAGTGCGGCAGGTTCAGAAAAAACAGCCGGGATTTGTCAGTATACGCGGACATGTGCTGCAGGTAACTCGGGCAGAATGGAGAAAAGAAAATGACAAGAGAAGAATTTGAACAGCTTGCCGGAGCAGGTGTCATTTTATTGGATGGCGCAACCGGATCAAATCTGACAAAAGCGGGAATGCCAAAAGGAGTCAGTACAGAGCTTTGGGTTCTGGAGCACCCTGATATTCTGGCAAATTTACAGAAGGCTTACGTGGAGGCGGGAAGCCAGATTGTCTATGCGCCGACCTTTGGTGCAAACAGACTGAAATTAGCGGATTATGGAAGAGAAAACGAGGTGGAGGAGCTGAATGCACGCCTGGTGGACATCTCGAAAAAAGCGCTTGCCGGAACAGGTGCGCTGATCGCGGGAGATTTTTCTACACCAGGAAAAATGCTGCAGCCAAAAGGCGATCTCTCTTATGAAGAGCTGCTGGAATCCTACACAGAGCAGGTAACAGCGGTAGCAAATGCAGGCGTTGATCTTCTGGTAGCGGAGACGATGCTGAGCGTAGACGAAACGTGTGTCTTTATGGATGCTGCACTTTCTGTCTGCGATCTGCCGATTATGTGTTCTCTGACGCTGGAAGCAGACGGTTCTGCCCTGTTCGGCGGAAACGCTGTGGAAGCAGTTGAGACACTGCAGGAAATGGGAGCATCCGCCGTAGGACTGAACTGCTCGGTCGGACCGGATCAGCTTGAGGCAGTCGTAAATTCCATGAAAAAAGTGGCAAGAGTACCGGTTATCGTAAAACCGAATGCCGGCCTGCCGAAAATCACGCCGACCGGAGAGGCAATCTACAGCATGGATGCGCCGACGTTCGCAAAATATATGAACATTCTGGTAGACGCAGGAGCAGGCATTGTCGGCGGCTGCTGCGGAACGACACCGGAGTATATTCGTCTGGTGAAAGAAATGCTGGATGCGAGAAAGTAAATCAAAGATTACAATTCGCAGGAAACTGTGAGATGTAATGAATTCCCCTGTTGCGGACAAAATCTGTACGGGGGAATTTTTTTACGTTACCGGAAACTTTGTTGAATTTTCCGATAACGTAAAAAGCCCTCCGGGCAGGATTCTTTCTTACAGAGAACAAGACAAAACAGGTTTCAACGATCTGGTTTGATAGACAATCTGGGTGGAGAAAAAAGGATAGGAAGTCTGGAAAAAAGACATGGAATTGTGGAGAAAAGTCTGGTAGAATACGTGTCGTGTGGAAAACCTTCCGTACAGAAAGGATGATAAAGGATGTATCAGAATTATATTTTTGATTTATATGGAACTCTGGTAGATATACATACGAATGAAAAGAAAGCGTATCTCTGGAAAAAAATGAGCCTGTTCTTTGGGATGAAAGGGGCCGCCTATGAGCCGAAAGAACTCCGGATGGCGTATGAGACAAAAATCAAAGAGCAGGAAGCTGCGCTTAAAATGGAGTGCCGCGGCAGCCATGTACCGGAAATCGACATTGCGGATGTGTTCCGGCAGCTGTTTGAGGATCAGGCTGTTTCAGTAACGGAAGAAGAAATTGCAGATCTGGCGAAAATGTTCCGTGCGATTTCGATAGAAGAACTGAAATTGTTCCCCGGCGTGCCGGAAATGCTGCAGCGTTTAAAAGACGCAGGAAAGAAGGTTTTTCTGCTGTCCAATGCACAGGCGCTTTTCACCGCGCCGGAAATTTCCCTGCTTGGACTGACAAGATACTTTGATGGAATCCTGCTCTCGTCAGATGCCGGTGTGAAAAAACCGGATCCGGCGTTTTATGAGATGCTGCTGAAGCAGTATCACCTCGATCCGGCAGAATGCCTGATGACAGGAAATGACGATATCGCTGACTGCCACGGTGCAGCCTCTGCCGGAATCGCAAGCCGTTACGTGGCAACGCGCCAGTCACCGAAAATCAATGGTCCGCTGCCGGAAAACTGTGAGAAGATCGCGGCGATTGCGGAGTTGTTCTGATTAAAGAGCATTCAGCAGCACTCCTGAAAAAATAATGCGAAAAAATGGGCTGTCGCACTACGTTCATTTTCTTAGTGCAACAGCCCATTTTGCTTATGTCAGGAAAGGAATCCTTCAGTTTTTCCGCATTCCTTTATTCCATCGGAATTTCCGATAGCAGGCATAAATCAGAACACTGCATACCAGCCATCCCGCCGGATAACCAAGTGCAATCGGAATGATGGAATCAAATATATGTGACATCACAAACAGGTAAATCTGGCGGAACACGACGAAGCTTCCGAGCATTACGATCATTGGTGTTCTGGTGTCTCCTGCGCCACGCAGGACGTTGGAATAAACCTGGTTGACGCAGCAGAGAATGTAGAACGGGGATAGCAGATACAGAAACAGGGTTCCGTAACGAATCACAGCTGCCTCCTGGTTAAACAGATAGACCATTTGCGGAGCGAAAATCAGCAGAGGAATCATCATCACAATGGTTACAAGCTCAGCAAGCAGGAATGCGGTTGTAGCACCCTTTTTTGCACGGTCAATGTAGCTGGCACCGACGTTCTGTCCGGTGAAGGTGGTCGAAGCAAGACCAACACTCATCATCGGCAGCATCATAAACTGGTCGATTTTCATGTAGGCACTCCAGCCCGCCATAACATCCGAGCCGAATACATTGATATAGGACTGCACGAAAACGTTGGAAACGGAAGTCACCATCTGCTGGATCGCTGCCGGCAGTCCGACGCAGACGATGCGGTACAGCAAAGACCAGTCCATGCAGAGCTTTTTCCAACAGATGCGGTATGGGCCGTCTGTTGTGGTCAGCACATACAGCGTCAGAACCGCCGAAAGGTACTGTGCAATAACGGTTGCAAGCGCCACACCCTCGATTCCCATGCCGAAGGAAACGACAAACAAAAGATCGAGCACGGTATTGACAACAGCGGAAAAAATCAGGAAATACAGCGGATGGCGGGAATCGCCGACAGCGCGGAGAACGCCGGAGCCCATGTTGTAGAACATCAGACCGGCAACACCGCCAAAGTAAATTTTAAGATACGTTGCCGACTCACGGATGACATCGTCCGGTGTGCTCATCATGCGGAGCATGTACGGCGTGATGAGAATGCCGAGAATGGTAAAGACAATGGAGAGAATAAACGTCATCACCAGTGTCGTGCTGACGGTGCGGCTGACCTTTTCATCCGCCTTTGCGCCATAATACTGAGAGATAATGACACCGGCACCGGTGGAAAGTCCCATGAAAAAGCCGATCAGAGAATTGATGATCGGACCGACGGAGCCGACGGCGGCGAGTGCTTCCTTGCCGACAAAGTTGCCGACAACGATGCTGTCAACGGTGTTGTAAAGCTGCTGGAAGAGATTTCCGGCCATCAGCGGAAGAGAGAAGAGAAGAAGCTGTTTCCAGATAGAGCCCTGGGTCATATCGCGGGCTTTGCTCTTTTGTACTGTTTTCGTCATAGTAGTCCCCTTTTTTACGTTGATTTTACCTTCTTTTTTATTGTAGCACTTTGAAGTTGTGATGGAAATATCCATTTTTGACGTGATTTTCGGACTTTGTTGATATAAACAGCCGAAAATAAAAGTAAAAAGAATTGTTTCTGAAAAAATTGTCTGGTATAATAGGGAGCAGATGCGTAAATGCAAAAACAACAGATGCTTCAAAGACCGGTGCAAAAACGGAAAGATCAGGGGGATTTTGCGGTGGCTTTTTGGAAACTGCGCGTCACAGAACAGGATAGAAAGAAGGTAACCGAAATATGGGAGATTATTTTGTATGCAGTAAAACAGATCCGGTAGTAGAGACAAAGGCGGGAAAGGTACGCGGCTTCCGCCTGAATACGACATACGCGTTTCATGGAATCCATTACGCTGAGGCGGACCGTTTCCAGATGCCACAGCCGGTGAAACCATGGAAAGGAATCAAAAATGCGCTGGCATACGGCTATGTATGTCCGCTTTTAAAGCAGGATGAGCCGAACATGGAGGTGCTGGTACCGCATCGTTACTGGCCGCAGGACGAGCATTGCCAGAACCTGAATGTCTGGACACAGAGTCTTGATCCGGGTGCGAAAAAGCCGGTCATGGTATGGCTCCACGGCGGCGGCTTCAGCGCCGGCTCTGCGATTGAGCATGTGGCATATGAGGGGGATCACTTAAGCGAGTTCGGTGATGTCGTTGTTGTTTCCGTGAACCATCGGCTGAATATCCTCGGTTATCTCGATCTCTCGCCGTTTGGCGAAAAATACAAAAATTCTGCGAATGCAGGAAACGCAGATATGGTAGCTGCATTGCAGTGGGTACATGACAATATCGCGGCATTCGGCGGAGACCCGGAGAATGTTACGATTTTCGGTCAGTCCGGCGGCGGTATGAAGGTAGCAACGCTGATGAATACGCCGGCAGCAGACGGCCTGTTCCAGAAGGGTATCATCGAGAGCGGTGTTTATGAGGCAAAGGTTTATCAGAAAGAGGACGGAGACGGCACCGCGATTGTGAAGGCTCTGTTAAAAGAACTGAATCTGGACGAGTCCGAGGTGGAGAAGCTTGAGACGATCCCGTATTATGAGCTGTCAAATGCGTACAATAAAGTTGAGGCAGAGGTTGCTGCGAAAGGCTGCTATATCGGACAGGGACCGATGGAGAATGGCTGGTTCCACGGAAATCCGATCAAGTGCGGATTTACGGATCACGCTAAAACGATTCCTGTGCTGGCAGGAACCAACATCGGTGAGTTTGATTTTGGACCGGTTGTGCCGGGAAAACATGAGATGAACCGTGAGGAACAGATTGCGTTCCTGACGAGAAAATATGGCGATGCAACGCCGGAGCTGATTTCTCTTTTTGAAAAAGCATATCCGGACAAAACAATTGCCGACCTGTGGTCTGTGGATACGTTCTTCCGTCCGGCAACGATCGAATTCATTCGTCAGAAATCGGAGTTTACAGAAGCGCCGACTTATTCCTATCAGTTTACCTATGAATTCCCGATCGATGGCGGAAAAGCCGCATGGCATTGTGCCGAGATTCCGTTCGTATTCCATAACATCGACCGCATCGCCGTATGCAATGTCCCGGGCGAAACAGACCGTCTGCAGGAGCGTATGGCCACCGCCTGGATCAACTTTGCCCGCTACGGAAGCCCGGAAACCCCATCCCTCCCGAACTGGCCGGCATGCACCCCGGGGGATGAAGCAACCATGATTTTCGACAGAACCTGTGAAATCCGCCGCAACTTCGATCACGAGCTGGTGAAGAAGCTGGTAGAAACCGAGTATAATCCGATGACACCGGTTGTGGAAGACGAGGAAGAGGACGCGTTCTTTATTCATTGAGGAAAAGCAGGATTTCAGAACGGAAAGCAGAAGTGAAAATCAAAAATAAAAAGCAAAAACAGAAGTGAAAAACAAAATCCGGAACGGATCGAAAAATCGGAGACCGTTCCGGATTTCATTTTTTTTGAAATGGTTACGGCTCCGGTGTTTCCGGGACCGGTTTTGAGCGGCAAAAGCTATACAATTTTAAACGAAAAATGGTATTATAGAAATAATATGTAATGCTGCTTAGAAAGAGGAATAACTACATGTACACATATCTGATTGTAGATGACGAAATGATAGAGCGAAAGGGAATTCGGATGCTGCTTTCGTGGATGAATATCCGGGAGAATATTCTGGAGGCCTCCAATGGGGAGGAGGCACTGGAGGTGTTTGAAAAAGAGAAGATAGACGTACTGCTGACCGACATCAATATGCCGTTCATGGACGGAATTGAGCTTCTTTCCCGGATTCATGAGGAGTATCCGGGGACGGAAACCGTGATTTTCAGCGGGTACGACGAGTTTTCCTACGCGAAAAAGGCGATTTCTTACGGTGTTTCCGCCTATATTTTAAAACCGGTCAACCCGGAAGAATTTAAAAAGGTGGTTGGTGAAATCACCGAAAAGCTTGCAAAGAGTGAGCGCGAGGAAAAACGGAAGGACGAAAGCATGGAGTTTCTGCGGGAGCATTTGCTGTATCTGATGGTCAACGGGCAAAGCCGCAGCACAATGCAGGAGAAAACACAGATGCTTCTCGATATGAGCTTTGTCCGGGATTTCTGCCGTATGGTACTGCTGGAGTGTGCCAACAACTATTTTGAACAGGTAAACAGCGAACAGATTGAAAAGATGCAGAGCGATTTGCAGATGCCACGACGCCGGAGCCAGATCCTGGGGTTGGAGGACGGGAGGAGTGGTCTGGATCTGCCCGGAGGGCAGATCGGCGTGAGATTGTTGCGTGGAAGGGGAGAGTGTGTTGGAGGACGGGGAGAGGGGCTGGATTCGCCCGGAGGGCGAATCGGCGTGAGTTTGTTGACTGGTGCAACGTTTGGAGATAGAATGAAAAAAAATATTTTCGGAGTTTTTTGTGCTTGATTTTATGAGAACAGAAAAGTTTCGGGAAGATATTGTGTGAAATTTGGAGGTTTTGGGGTATGGATAGGATTCGACTGAATGCTTCGGAGTGGATGGATTTTCGGAGTGGGGAAAAGAAGTGTTTTTTGCTGACGAACGGACTGGGAGGTTATTGTTCGCTGACGGTGATGGGGAATGCGGCGAGGAATGATCAGGCGCTGTTGATGGGGGCGCTGAAGGCGCCTACGGTGCGGGAGCATCTGATTTCGAATGTCTGGGAGACGTTGGAGGTGGATGGTGAGGAGACGGAGCTGTTTTCACAGGAGTTTGTGAATCGGACGCAGAATGTGGAGGGGTTTCGGTTTCTGGAAGGGTTTGAGATGGGGAGTCTGCCGGTATGGTTTTACCGGGTGAAGGGGGTTGAGATTGAGAAGACGATTGGGATGGTTCAGGGGGAGAATACGGTTCTTGTCCGGTATCGGGTGAGAAGTGGGAAGAAGGGGAGTTTTTCGGTTCGGCCGGTGATGCGGTTTGCTGCGAAGGGGGAGCAGCTGCAGGAGGGGCAGGATTTTGCGGTGGATCGGAAGTGCATTGCGAGCAATGGTGTGATTCTTTCTTATGGGACAAATGGGGAGCTTCAGATGGAGAAGGAGAGGATCTGGAGGGATTTGTTTTTTGAGCAGGATGCGCGGGATGGAAGAGATGGCATCGGAAGTGCTGTCGTGAATCATCGGATTCGGTTTGAGATGACGGGAGACGGCAGGGAGCAGGTCTTTTTTGTTGTGTATAGTCTCGCGGATGATGTGGATAAGTGGGATGAGGAAAGGATTGCGCTGTGGATAGAAGAGGAAGAGAAGCGGCAGGAGATGATTGCGGAAAAGTCCGGGATTTCTGATCCGGTGGGAAAGCGGCTGGCGGTGAGTGCGAGTCAGTATATTACGGAACGGGCATCGACAGGCGGGAAGAGTATTATGGCTGGTTTTCCCTATTTTGCGGACTGGGGGCGGGATACGATGATTTCGCTGCCGGGATGCACGCTGGCACTTGGGGAGTATGAGGCGTGTAAGAGCATTCTTCGGACTTTTATGGCATATACAAAAGAAGGACTGATGCCGAATCTGTTTCCGGAGGGGGATGCGCTTCCGATGTATAATACGGTGGATGCGGCCCTTTTGTTTCTGGATGTGGTGTATGAGTATTACCTTGAAACAGGAGATCTGGAGTTTGTGCGCGAGGCGTTTCCGGTGATGGAGGATATTGTGTTCTGGTATCAGAAGGGAACGGATTTCCATATTAAAATGGACAGTGACGGGCTGATTATGGCCGGGGGCGGTCTGGAGCAGGTGACGTGGATGGATGTGCGGATTGACAAGGAGCTGCCGACACCGCGTCACGGGAAGCCGGTGGAGATTAATGCGTACTGGTATAATGGTCTGAGGATTCTGGAAGAGCTGGCGCCGTTTGTCGGAAAGGATGGATCGGCGTATGGGAAGCTTGCGGAGCAGGTGAAGAAGAGTTTCCTCGAAAAGTTCTGGATGGAAGAGGAAGGATATCTGAAGGACGTGCTGAACGGCACGTATGAAGAGAAGCAGTTCCGATGCAATCAGGTCTTTGTGCTGGCACTTCCGTTTCAGATGGTGAGTCAGAAGCAGGGGCAGCGGATCTTACAGGCGGTCAAAGAAAAGCTGTATACGACAGCAGGACTGCGGTCATTGGAGATGGAGGATCCGGCATTTCATCCATGGATCGGCGGAAGCCAGCCGGAGCGTGACAGGGCATATCATCAGGGGACAGTCTGGGGATTTCCGCTTGGGGCGTATTTCCGTGCGGTGCTGAACTATTTCCCGAAGGAGGGAAAACAGGAAGTGCGCCGCGGACTGGACCGTCTTGCGAGCTGGATGCAGGAAGGATGTCTGTTTCATCTGGCGGAGATTTATGATGGTGCGGCGCCGGTGATGTCGAAGGGCTGCTATGCGCAGGCGTGGAGTGTCGGAGAGATTCTGCGGGTTTACAAAGAAATGGAGGGAAAGAAGATGAATGCGGTGGTGAAAAGAACGCCTGCGGAGTGGAAAAGCTTTTTTGAATCGGAAGAATTTGTGGAAAACTTTACGTATGAAGGGGATGACCTCGGTGTCTCGGTGAAAAAGGATGAACAGCTTGTGACAGAATGGAAGCTTTGGGCGCCGACGGCGATGGAGGTTTCACTGGAACTGTTTTCCCGCGGCAGCAGCCGGGAGCACGGGGACCGAAAAATAGCTTCGCTTGCGATGACGCGCGGCGAAAAGGGTGTCTGGAGTTGCGCATTGCAGGGAGCCTGGTATGGAACGTATTATACATATCACATTCTGCACTCAGATGGCGTTTTTGATACGGTCGATCCGTACGGCGTGGCTTCCGGTATTGATTCGGAGCGGAGTATGGTAGTAAATCTTGCAGAGACGGACCCGGTGGGCTGGGAGCAGGATAAAAGACCGGAAATCCGGCCGGAGGACCGCTGTGTGTATGAGCTTCATGTGAAGGATTTTTCAAGCGATCCGAAATCCGGTGTTTCGGATAAGCACCGTGGAAAGTTTCTGGCATTTACGGAAGAAGGCACAACGCTGAATGGAGACGGAATTCATGCGACAGGGCTCGATTATCTGAAGTCGCTTGGCATTTCTCATGTGCATCTGCTTCCTGTTTTCGATTTCGGAAGTGTGCCGGAAGACGATGCGGAAGCGTTCAACTGGGGCTACGACCCGGTGCAGTACAATGTGCCGGAGGGATCCTATGCAACCGATCCGTTCCACGGAGAGGTACGTATCCGGGAAATGAAGGAAATGGTTCAGGCATTGCATAAAGCCGGCATCGGCGTGATTATGGATGTGGTATACAATCATACGTACAATCTCGATTCGCCGCTTCAGAAAACAGTCCCTTATTATTATTACCGTGAATGGGAGGATGGCACGATTTCCAATGGTTCCGACTGCGGAAACGAGACAGCGAGTGAGCGGGAGATGTTCCGCCGCTTTATGGTTCACTCGGTTTGTTACTGGGCGAAGGAATATCATATCGACGGTTTCCGTTTCGATCTGATGGCACTGCATGACACGGAGACCATGAATGCGATCCGCACAGCTCTGAACCGGATGCCGCGCGGTGAGGAGATTCTGGTTTACGGTGAACCGTGGAAAGCAGCGGCAAGCGCAATGCAGGAGGGATATTTCCCTTCGGATAAACAGAATATCGGAAAGCTGATGGATGGCATTTCCATGTTCTGTGACGATACGAGAGATTCCATCAAGGGAAGTGTTTTCATTGCCGCAGAGGGAGGCTATGTCAATGGAAAAGAGCGTCTTTCAGCAGGAATACTTTCCGCGACAGATGGCTGGCTGGACGGAAAAGGAGCCTATGAGCCGCGCAATGCGAGCCAGCTGATTCCGTACGTGTCGGCACATGATAATTATACGCTGTGGGATAAATTGAAACTGTCCGATCCGAAGCGGAAGGAGGATGCGGAGCCGGATTTTGACAAGATGGATGAGCGGACGCTTTCAATGAACCGTCTGGCGGCGGGCATTGTGATGACCTGCAAGGGAATGCCGTTTTTCCAGGCAGGAGAGGAATTTGCGCGCACGAAGCATGGCGAAGGAAACAGCTTCAAATCGTCGTGGCAGCTCAACAAAATTGACTGGACACGCGCCTTAGAGCAGGAAGAGCTGGTGGACTATTATCGTGGTCTTCTCGCTCTGCGTCGAAAATTCCAGGCATACGGAACGTGCGAGCCGGACTGTAAAAAGACATTTTTCCGTGAAAACCAGATCGCAGGTTACGAATTGGAATACCCGGATGGCCGCGCAGTCTGCGTCTTCTACAATCCATGGGAAAAAGAAGCTTTGCAGAAACTCCCGGAAGGAAACTGGAAACTGCTCTGCGATGGAAAACGCTGTGCAGAGGATGGAGCAGAGATGAAAGAAAGCATGATGCTTCCGGCAAAATCGATGGTTCTGCTGGCGCGGGAGTAAAATTGTAAATTTTGTCCCTTTTTGTCGGAATGCCGTCTGTGGAAACGGGCATCGATCATTCTGCCAGGCAGCGAGCGGGAATCAATTGTTTTTCGTTTAACATAAAAATACACTGTGGAATTGTCCGACGACGTTCCACAGTGCATTTTTATGTTTATGTGAGCAATGAGTCAGGATCTGTGCTTACACGAGATCCCGACGATATCTCAGAGTTCGGATCATTATTCGTCCACAACTTCCAGTACATCCATCGGACAGGCTTTCGCGCAGATACCGCAGGCAATACATTTGGAAGCCGGATTGCCCTCGGTTTTTACGATCAGGCCAAATGGACAGGCCTTCGCACAGGCTCCGCATCCCGTACATTTTTTCTTGTTGATCATGTAAACGCCCTTCGGGTTCTGGGTAATGGCGCCTTCCGGACAGGCCTCGGCACATTTACCGCACTGCGGACAGGCAATCGGGCGGACAGCCTTTTTCTCTACGATCTGCAGACATGCCTTGTCCGGATCAAATACCTTATAAAATGCCTCAGAACATGCTCCCACACAGGCAAGACAAGCCATACAGGTGCTGCCTTTTTTTACTTTCAGTTTTTTCATTTGTTTTATCCTCCGCTTAAAGTTTGTATTTTCCTTATTCTACTATTTTTGATATTTTTTCTCAACGATATTTCCAGAATTTGCCATCATTTTCCTGCTTGCGATTTTTCTTCCATCTTCCATTTCGCATGGCTCTGCATAGCTACAAAAAATCTTAAGGAAGCGGACAGAAAAATTGCAGTTTTTCTTCGGAAAATATACAAAAAGAAAAATCGGAAATTTGTTATGATGAAAGAGAAGAATGTACTCTCAATCATCTCACAAAATCAGGAATGGAAAGATTTTGGGAGTACACAATAAGATCGGGAGGGGGATTTTTCATGATCCGTGAAAGCAATACACTGACATGGCAAGAGACGGCAGAACGAAAAAAGATGATGCGAAGAAGAGAAAGAGTGCGGAGACGAAAAAGAAAGGTGTGGCGAATCCGCGGGCTGCTGCTGTTACTTAGCTGTCTCCTGATTTTGGGCGGTGTGCGGCACTTCCGGCAGAATCCGATCCAGCGATATGCGAAAGCAAACGGCATTTCAATGGATCAGTACCCGGAGGATCTGCTATCGCTTTATGAGAGAAACAATGAGACGGAGACGTTCGTTGAAGAATATCCGTTGAAAAAAGAGGAGGAGCCGGAGATTGACCTGAGCGACCTGTCATCCGCATCGGAGGTTCCGCTTCTCTTGCAGTGGGATCAGAGATGGGGCTATCACCGATATGCCGGTGAAGTGATGGGATTAAGCGGCTGCGGACCGACAGCACTTTCCATGGTTGCCATTTTCATGACCGGCGATATCACAAAAAATCCGCGCTGGGTCGCCGATTTTGCCTCACAGAACGGCTATGCCGTAGACGGCAGCGGAACCGCCTGGTCTCTGATGCTGGAAGGAGCCCGGCAGATCGGCCTTTCCAGCAAAGAAATCCCTGTGGAACGGGAACGGGTGGAAAACAACCTGCAGGCCGGAAACCCCATCATTGCCCTGATGGGACCCGGGGAGTTTACCAGCAACGGTCATTTTATCGTTCTTACCGGATTGCAGAATGGCAGACTGAAAATCAACGACCCAAACAGCAGAAAAAATTCCGAAAAAACCTGGGATATCGATCAGGTGCTGGAACAGACAAAAGCGGTATGGGTATATTACAAATAATAAAATAGAAGACATACCCATCATAGCCTCCGAATACACTGTAAAAACAGCGTCTTCGGAGGCTTTTTGTGAGGGACTATATCGAGGAGCGTGCTGTAGAAACAGCGATTTACATGATCGAGACGAAAGCGACAGTACGGCAGACGGCGAAAAAATTCGGGGTGAGCAAGAGCACTGTGCATAAGGATCTGACCTCGCGGCTGGTGCTGGTGAATCCGCAGCTGGCGGCGGAGGCGCGGAAGATTCTTGATGTAAACAAGTCCGAGCGCCACATCCGCGGCGGGATGGCGACGAGGGAGAAGTATCTGCATCAAAAGCAGAAGTGAACGAAAGTGAACCAAAGAAGCTCTTTCCTAATCGCCCTAAATAGGGTATGATAGAGAAAGAAAACTTACGAAAACAGAGGGAATTTTATGAACGATTATATCCTGGAAGTCTGCGTGGACTCGGCGGAGTCGGCGCTTGCGGCGGCAAAAGGCGGAGCGAGCCGGCTGGAGCTGTGTCAGAATCTGGTGATCGGCGGAACAACGCCGAGTCCGAAGCTGTTTGAGGTGATCCGCAGACAGACAACCATTCCGATTCATGCATTGATCCGCCCGCGGTTCGGGGATTTCTGCTACACCCCATATGAATTAGAAGAAATCCGCGAGGAAGTCGCGATGTACCGCGAACTTGGTGCAGAGGGCGTTGTGGTCGGTGTGCTGAAAGAGGATGGAACGATGAATATGGAGGCAATGGAACAGCTGATGGAGGCAGCCGACGGCATGTCCGTGACGCTGCACCGCGCGTTCGATGTCTGCCGCGATCCGAAAGAAGCGCTTGAGCAGGCGGTATCGCTCGGTATGAACACCATTCTCACCTCCGGTCAGCAGAACAGTGCGGTAAAAGGAGCAGAGCTTCTCGCCGAACTGCAGCGCCAGGCGGCGGGACGCATCCGTATTCAGGCGGGCGGCGGTATCTGCGCGGATGCGATCCGCGAGCTGTATCCGAAAACCGGCGTGACCGCCTACCACATGTCCGGAAAAATCGAACTGGCGAGCCCGATGCAGTACCGGAAAGAAAATGTGAACATGGGACTTCCATCCTTAAGCGAATACACCCTCTACCGCACTGATGTCAAAGCCGTGCGCAGCGCGAGAGCGGTACTGGAAGAACTTTAACACCAGTAGACAAGAAGTCCCCCGTTTCTGAAGCAGTGGGATGAATTGCTAAAAGAAACATAACGGCAGTGGCGGGCGGAGAGAAATCGGTATCCTCCACTGACATGAGACAAGTCACAGTCGAACTATTTTCGACATGTCAGACTCCGTGAAATACCGACTGTGAGTTGAAACAAGAAAATAAAAAAAGAAAAGGACATAACATTATTATGAAAGCAAATACCATCAGCGGCCAGCGGCAGTATGCGTTCATCAGCCAGTTTAACTACATCCGCGAAGCCGGAACGGAAGGCGAAGAAAAAGCAGCCTGCCGGATCGAAAAAGAACTTTCTGAAATCGCAGAAAAATGGGGGCAGGGCGAATTGCAGATCCGCCGCGAGCCGTTCGAGATTGAGACATGGCAGGTTGACGAAGCTGTCTTTACGGTCACAGAGCCATATGAGAAAACATACACCGTCCGCGGCTGCTTCGCGGCAGCCAATACCGCTCCGGAAGGCGTGGAGGCACCATTCCTCTACGTAGAAAACGGCGACCCAGTCAGCCTTTCCCATGCAGAAGGGAAAATCGTCCTGATCAACGGCGGTGCCAATGCAGAAAACTATGAAAAACTGGAAAAAGCAGGAGCCGTCGGATTTCTGATCCTGACCGGAACGCCGCTGGACAAAGACGAGGACCGTCTGCCGGACTACCGCACCCTGCGCGGCGTAAAAAATCCGAAACTGCCGTGCGCCGTCATTCATTATCTTGATGTGATGGAACTGGTAGAACGGGGAGCGAGCCGTGCACGCCTCGTTTTACAGCAGAAAAAAATCAGGAGAACGTCGAAAAATATCATCCTGCGCATCCCGGGAACCGAGCAGCCAGAGGAAATCCTGACGCTGACGGCTCATTACGATTCCGTTCCGCAGGGACCTGGTGCATACGACAACATGGCGGGCGCAGCGATCATCATGGAGCTGGCACACTACTTCGCCGAAAACCGCCCGAAACGGACACTGGAATGCATCTGGTTCGGCGCGGAGGAGCTGGGTCTCTGCGGAAGCCGGGCGTATGTGAAAGCGCATGAAGCCGAGCTGGCGCAGCACCGCTTCAACATGAACGTCGACCTCGCCGGACAGGCCATCGGCGGAACCGTGCTTGGCGTGGCAGCAACGAAAGAGGCATGCGACGTGATCATGGAGCACTTAAAACAGGCGGACAAAGGCGTATCGCTCATCAACAACATCTGGAGCAGCGATTCCAACACCTTCGCATGGAAGGGCATCCCGGCGATGACGCTGAACCGCGATGGTTTCGGCATGCACACCTGCCACGATACGATCGACTGGATCTCCGCCTGGTCACTGAACCGGAGCGCCGGTGTCCTGGGCGAAATCGCCGAGTATCTGGCGGATGCAGAACCATTTCCATTTGAAAGAGAAATCCCGGCAGACTTTGCGGAGAGATTAAAAGTTTATTTTGGAGAATAAAAAGGAGAGAACATCATGAGCAAAAAACCAGTATTAGTCATCATGGCAGCAGGAATGGGAAGCCGTTACGGCGGATTAAAACAGATTGATCCGGTTGACCCGTACGGAAATATGATTATCGACTTTTCCATTTATGATGCAAAACAGGCAGGCTTTGAGAAAGTCATCTTTATCATCAAAAAAGCCATCGATGAGGCATTCCGCGAGGGCATCGGCAGGCGAATTGAGAAATACATGGATGTAGAGTATGTTTACCAGGAACTCGACGTTCTCCCGAAAGGCTACGAAGTGCCGGAAGGCCGCGTCAAACCGTGGGGAACCGGTCATGCGATTCTCTGTGCGGCAGAAGCCATCGACGGCGCACCGTTCGCCGTCATCAATTCCGATGATTATTATGGAAGAACGGCATTCGAGGAGATCTACCGCCAGCTGACAACCGAGCAGGACGGCGCGACCTATCAGTACGCGATGGTTGCCTACGACCTGTACAAAACCCTGACCGACAATGGCCACGTAGCCCGCGGCATCTGCACCGCAGACGACCAGAACCACCTTGTCGGCATTCATGAGCGCACAAGAATCGAAAACCACGGCGGACAGGCCGAATACACTGAGGATGACGGCGCAACCTGGACCGGACTGTCGCAGGGAACCATCGTTTCCATGAACCTCTGGGGCTTCACACCGAGCATTCTGATCGAGCTGAAACGCCGCTTCCTGCCGTTCCTCGAGAATGTATACAAAACCAACCCGTTAAAAGGCGAATACTTCCTGCCGTTCGTTGTCGATGAACTGCTGCAGGAGAAAAAAGCGGAAGTCACCGTACTCCGCTCCTATGATAACTGGTACGGCGTAACGTACAAAGAAGACAAAGAAAATGTCATGGCAGCACTGCAGAAATTAAAAGACGAGGGCCGTTATCCGCAGAAACTGTGGGAAGAATAACAAACGAACGGTACTGGGAAATTTTCTCCATGAGTGCATCTTTCGCAATGAAAAGAAATCCTGTATAATGGATGGAAGGAAATGCAAGGAGAATACCAATGGATACCTTATATATTGTAATACCAGCCTATAATGAGTCGGAAAATATCAAAAGAACGATCGAGGAATGGTGTCCCGTCGTGGAGAAGCATAACGGCGGCGGTGCGTCCCGTCTTGTGATCATCAACGACGGAAGCCGCGACGATACGTATGAAATTGCTTCAGCAGAGTGCGAAACCCACCCGTTGCTCACCGTGCTGACGAAGCCAAACGGCGGCCACGGTTCCACCGTTCTGTACGGCTACCGCTATGCACTTGAAAACGGTGCGGACTATATCTTCCAGACCGATTCCGACGGTCAGACCGATCCGGAGGAGTTCGAAAAGTTCTGGCAGATCCGCGAGGGCTACGACGCCATTTTCGGAAACCGCACAAGCCGCGGCGACGGCTTTTCCCGCGCTGTCGTGGAAAAAGTGCTGTGCGCGGTGCTCTGGACCTATTTCCACGTATCCGTGCCGGATGCAAATGCCCCGTTCCGTCTGATGAAAACAGACTACGTGGCCGAGTATCTGCCGCTGATGCCGGAAAACTACAATCTGCCGAACGCACTGCTGACTGCCTTCGGAGCGTATTTTCACCGGAAAATCCGTTTCATCCCGATCAGCTTCAAGCCGCGTCAGGGAGGAACAAATTCCATCAACATCCGTAAAATTGTAAAAATCGGCCGTCAGGCGCTGCACGATTTCTGTGAGATTCAGAAAGCGGCTGCGAAAAAAAGAGGATAAAAAATAATATAAGAGAAGGAACGTATCCCATGTTTCATGAGATACGTTCCTTCTTTTTGTATGCTTATTTTTTATTATGGACCTTATTTTTAATAGAAGCGATGCGATCTTTTCTGATTCATGGAATCCTTTAGTGCCAGAAGTGATTCGATCAGGATCAGAAGCAGGATCACAGCGATCATGACTGCGAGGATCTGATTTGTTCGCTGATGGAACCAGGAGCCGATTCCTGTGTGTGCAGTCTGTGTATTCTCGGTCTGTGCGGCATTTTCAAGAGCTGCAGTTTCCGAAGTAATAATCTGTGCATCCGGGTCTGTTGTTCTGACAGATGGTACAATCTGCGTTGCGGCTGGAAGCTGGCTGGAAGAAGTAACAGCGGATGCGGTAACTTCCGGGTGGATGGTGGAAAGATCAACTTCTTCGTCTTCTGTAACAACTGCGCTGGCAATCGGTTCTGCTGCGATCGGTTCGGATGCAGGAACCTGTTCCGGTGCGGTTTTGGATGCAGGAGCTGCGGTTTCCGGAAGAATATTTTCCTGTGCCGGCTGTTCCGAAGCAGATGGCTGTACCACGGTTGGGGTTTCTGCCGGTGCGGATGGCTGTTCCGGAACGGATGGTTCTGGAGCGGCCGGTTCTTCCGGAACTTCCGGTGCAGATGGCTCTTCTGGAAGAGATGGCTCCGGGTCAGTTGCCGGTGTTTCCGGGATTGCGGTACAGTAAACAAGAGAAGTCATCGCCGCCGAAGAATCCGTAATCACAACGGAACCGCCATTGGAAACGGCCTGTCCATTAACATAGAAGGAAATCTGATCCATATCCAGTGTGTAGCCAGGTTCCGTAACCATCGATACGGAGAACGTTCCGTTTACTTCCTCGACCGGTTCGCTGTTCTGATACAGGACATAGGAACCATCATCGGAAAGATATGACATGGTGACCGGCGCATCCATTGTGGAATCCTGAAATGTCAGGGCAGCATCGGTAAAAGCAAGGGCCGCCTGATCGGTGTTCAGATAGAATTCCAGGTCCTGTGCATCGTAATGGGTGAAGTGAATGGTAATTTCACCGGCGTCTGTATTTTCTGCACTTGGAACTGTCTCGGCTGCTGCCGAATACGGAGCGGAAAAAAATAATCCGGCCGCCAGGAGGCCTGCCATTCCGAATCTCAGAATCAAATTTCCTGTGTGTTTTTTCGTTGTCTGTGTGCTGTGTAACATATGACATCCTCCTTTCACCTGATCGGTTTCTGATGTCGATCTGTTTTATTTTCCTGCGGTAAGTTTCACGTATAAATTGAAAGAAAAATAATTGATAAAATATAAATTTTCTTTCTTTTTAAAGATTATACCATATGTAGAAAGAAATGTCATGTAAAAATAAAAAGTTAAAAGAAAATTTGAAAATGCGTCAAAAGTGGAAAAGGTTTGTAATGCATGTCGAAAAATAGAAAAAGAACTGTCACAATTTCTTAAAAAATATTTGCGGAAAAAGAGGGCAGAAAGGGCAGAATGTGAAACAAAAGCAAAATAAAAAGAAGGAAACAAGACACGGAAAAGTATTCCAGGCAGGCCGCATGCAGAAGAAAAAGTGGGAATAAAAACCGATCCAATTCGTCAAAAAAGCGGAAAAGTGGTGAAAAATTGTGGGTTCTATGAAAAAAACGATGGGAAAAGACAGGAATGTTGTCGAAATATTCTAGTTGACAAAAAGATGTAACACTGGTAGAATCGGTTTGTAACAAGATGTAACAAAAACGTAATAATTATTCAGGAGGTAAGTATGACATTCAAAAAAAGTTATGTGCCGGGCATCCTGGGGAGCGTGCTCACACTGACTGTCATCATGGCTGCACCCGTAAAAGCAGAGACAAAGGAAGAAACCATTTTAAATAAAACAGACTGGAGCACAATGGCTGCAGCAAACGTAGAAGGATATGTCAACATCCGCAGCGAGGCAAACGCAGATTCCGAGATCGTCGGAGTTCTGATGCCGGGCTATGCGGTTACTGTAACAGAAAAAGGAGACGAGTGGAGCAAGATCTCTTCCAATGGTGTAGAAGGCTACATAAAGAATGAATATCTGGTATTTGGGGAAGAGGCAAAAGCACATTACCGCAATATGTGCGGTATCACCGGAGTTGTTCAGGCGGACAGCCTTCGTGTCCGTGAGGCAGCATCCACAGATTCCGCGCAGGTTGGAACACTGACACAGAATGGTGAAGTCAGCATATTCGGCGAAGAGGCTGACTGGTATCAGATCCAGTACAGCGGAAGCAGCGCATACGTTCATGGAGACTATGTGACACTTTCAGAGGAGTTAAAAGGTGCTGTTTCCATGGAGGAATACCAGGCATCACAGGCCTGTGCGGCAAGCAGCGCAGCAGCAGCCTCCACAGCAGGCAGTGCATCGGTAATTTCCGCAGACAGCAATGATGTGGCAATGCTTGCAGCACTGATCGAGTGCGAGGCAGGCGGCGAGAGCTACACAGGAATGGTGGCAGTCGGAGCGGTTGTAGTAAACCGTGTCAACAGCGGTTCCTTCCCGAACAGCATTTCCGGCGTTATTTATCAGAGTGGACAGTTTACACCGGTTGCGACCGGAACTTTCCAGAGTGTGCTCGCACGCGGAGCGAGAAGTGACTGTTACGCAGCTGCACAGGCTGCACTTGCAGGTGAGAGCCCGGTTGGCGGATGCCTGTATTTCAACAGCGGCTACGGCAGCGGAATTCAGATCGGATATCAGCATTTTTATTAAAAACAGGCGTGGAACCTTTGCAAGGGGATAGGCAGAGGGAAGACGCATTCCCATAGATTGACAGAACAGAAAAACGAGTAAGTGAACAGGGGAGACGTTCGCTTACTCGTTTTTCGTTTTATTGCAAATCGTTGTTGTCGAAGATTTTTAACAGCTTGGTCTTCCGGTTATCGGCCCGGAAGTCTGCCAGCGTCTGCCGCAGTGTCGTGTGGCGGATACGGTAGGTGTTGGACAGGAAACAGAAAAATGTGATGACCCAGAGAACCGGCCAGAGAAGTACGCATTTATGAAGCTTTGGGAACCGCAGCTTCATCTGAATATGGCCTTCGTGGAACCAGGCATGGATACCGGTGTGCTGGTAGGAACCGCTGCTGACAATTTTTCTCTGTGTATCACTGCCGAAATCGCCGTCTGCGAGAATTTTTTCCAGAAAAATGGCACAGTCAGAGGCAGAGCAGTGAACCTGCGGATCAATGGAGGCAGAAAGACCGAAATAAATACGGCAGGATTCCAGAATCAGCTCATACAGATGAAAAATTTTCGATTCCCGGCACCAGAAGTGGATTTTTTCAAAATTAACCTCGGAGGCATAACGTTCCAGATACAGAGTGAAATCGCAGAGCAGACGGCTGCCAAAACCGCTGTAGAGGTAATGCTTGAGCATGTGATGCAGCATGTAAAACACATTTTCCGTTGGCGGCAGTACCGGATAGGTCTGACCGTAGAGTTCCACGAAAGATGGTTTCAGATGACTGGCGGAAAAAATTTCGTCCACCAGTTCATTGGCCCGGGAAAACTGATAAATACCGACGATGCGGTAATGGAGTTCCAGCGTAAAGGAGCGGCCAGTCTCGGGAAAAGTGAAGCGGTAGGTGACATGGTGATCGCTCTCCTCCGGCTCCTCCGTGTAGCCATGAGCGTTAAGAATCCGGCAGGCACGGGAAAAAGCATCTTTTTCGGGAATATAAAGATCCAGATCTCCCAGCTTCCGATATTCGGGAATGGGATAATTGGCGGCGAGACTGATGCCCTTTAAGAGAAAGCAGGGAATCTTCTCCGCAAGGAGGAGCGAAAAAGTAAGGCGTGTAAAATGTTCCAGCTGATAATAGGAGAGCAGCATCTGCTTCGTCTGCTGTTTGAGAGCAGAAAACTGCGGCTGCTGTTCAAAATATGGCAGAAGAAACGGAAGCGAACAGTGTTTTTCGGCCAGACGGTATAAGGCGGACGGATCCACACCATCAAGCGGGACCGGTTCGGACAAATCCGTGCATAAATTTTTTAAAATCTGTAAATAAACGGCATCAAGCGGCTGCATAAGATACTCCTTTGGGGAAAAGATTTTTCAAATATGTTTTAGTATATCACAAAATGGAAAAAGAAAGTGCAGAGAAATAAAACTTTATTACAGATATCAATAAAAAGCAAAATAAAGTTTACAATGCAATTGGGTAGGGCTATAATAGAACTATTAGTATCCTTGTTTTTCTCTGAGGTAAGAAAGAAAAGCAAGACGCAGAAGAATGGAGATAAAAATGACCAGAAAAGGTGATTTTGTACTCAGACAGATTGCAGACGAATATGTTCTGATTCCATATGGGGCGACGGCGGAAAAGATGAATCAGGTACTCACACTGAGTGAAACAGCAGCTTTTATTTACGAGCAGACCGGCGATGCCGTATCTGCAAAAGAGATTGCAAAACGGCTCGGAAAAGCTTACGATATGCCGGCGGAGGAAGTGCAGGAGGACGTAAACGCAGTGCTGGAAACATTCCGAAACTATGGTATCCTGGAGCGTGTTTGAAAAATCTACGAAAACGGCGAGGTAGCGTATGATAGTATTTTTAGTCGGCGGCGAGAGCAGACTGATGGATGCTCTGATCACCAAAATGGAAAAAGACGGACATAAGACATATCTGCTGACCGGAAAGCGGGATGGAAGAGGAAAGTACCGCCGCGTCTTCGAACGGTATAATTTCCCCTACGACAGCGAGAGCGTGCGGGAAATTTTTACCAATGTAAACCCGGATCTTGTTATTTTTCTCGGAGCTTACGATACCAACTATGACTGGAGTGATGCCAGAAGAGAGTCGGTCCGTTACACCGCAGATCTGACGAACCTTCTTTCGGCGTATGCATTTAAACAAAATGGTCGTTTTGTGTACCTGTCTTCCGAAGTTGTTTATGGCCGGTCTTACAGCAGCGATATCCACGAAACGGAACCGGCATCGTCCAAAAGCTTTCAGGCAATGGCGATTTTGCAGGGAGAAAATATCTGCAAAAGCTATCGTGACACCAGAGAGATGGACACGCGGGTTCTGCGCTTCGATCATATGTATGATATTCCACGGAAAGGAAAGGCCGACAATAACCCATGTTTCCAGATGATGCTGAAAATGCTGAAAACCAATCAGATTGCAGCAAACAGCCGAAATGTTTTTTCCATGATTTATCAGAGCGATGCGGTGGAGTTTGCGTACCGCGTGATGATGGCAGAGCATCCGAAATATCCGCTGTATCACATTTCTTCCGGCGAGGTCATCAGTCAGATGAAACTGGCAGAGCTGATTCAGCAGAATGCGGGAGACGGAACGACGATTCGGGATGATACCGTCGGAGAGGGCTATCGCCTGGTGCTGGATGGCAGACGGTACAGGAAAGAATTTGACGGAAAAATTTTTGTCCCATACGAAGAAGGCGTAAAAGCTGTTGTAGAGTATATGAAGAAATACAGCAGTTCCTTTTTACAGAGAGAAGATACGGGCGCCGGATGGGGCAACCGGGTCTGGAGACTGCTGGTGCGGATTTTCCGCATGCTGGCTCCGTATCTGGAAAACCTGATCTGTTTTATCCCGTTCTTTATGATTCATAACCGTGCGGTCGGCAGCCAGTATTTTGCAAAGCTGGATGCGTATCTTTTGTATGTGCTTTTGTTTGCGATTGTGTATGGACAGCAGCAGGCGATCTTCTCAGCGCTTCTGGCGACGGCTGGCTACTGTTTCCGCCAGATGTATAACCAGAGCGGTCTGGAAGTGCTGATGGATTACAGTACGTATATCTGGATGGCGCAGCTTTTTATCCTGGGCATGGTAGTCGGTTACATGCGTGACCAGATTCATCATATCAAAAAGGACGATCAGGAGGAGATCAGCTATCTGCACGGACAGCTTGGCGATATGACTGAGATCAACGACAGCAATGTGCGGATGAAACAGATTTTTGAACTGCAGCTTGTCAACCAGAAGGACAGTCTTGGAAAAATTTATGAAATTACATCGTCACTGGATCAATACGGTGCCTATGAGGTGCTTTTCTATGCAGCACAGACGATTTCCAAGCTGATGAATACGGAGGATGTGGCGGTTTACACCGTTGCCAACCAGTCGTATGCGCGTCTCTTTTCCTTTACTTCGCCGACGGCCAGAAAGCTGGGAAATTCCATCCGCTACCCGGAGATGGAAGCGATGTATACGGATCTGAAAGAACGCCGCGTATTCATCAACAAGACGATGGATGAGCGCTATCCGCTGATGGCGCAGGCCATTTATGCGGAGGATGAAATGCAGATCATTCTGATGCTGTGGGGACTTCCGTGGGACCGCATGAACCTGGCCGAGTCCAATCGTCTGACGGTCATCAGCTATCTGATTCAGAATGCGGTTGTCCGTGCAAACCGTTATCTGGAAGCACTCCGGGAGCACCGTTATCTGGGCAACAGCAGCATTTTGGAAAAAGAGGCATTTACACAGCTGGTAAGTGCGTTTTTTGAGGCAAAGCGGAATGGACTGACAGAATGTTCCCTGGTAAAGATTACCTGCGGAGAAGAAAAATATCTGGAAGCAGCAGAGGTGCTCGGAAAGAAACTGCGACAGACCGATTACGTCGGAATGCTGGATGGCGGCCTGTATGTATTGCTTTCGGATACAGAGGAAAAGAATGCGCTGGGTGTTATTACTCGTTTTGCAGAAGCTGGATATGAGAGTACAATTGCAAATGGGGAGGTGGCCGCATGAGCATAAACGGAACACTGGCGTTTGTGATCCTGTGGATCGTGAATGCTCTGATTGCGCTTGTGTATCTGCTGGTTGGAATTTTCCTTTATGTTCCGGCGTGTGATCTGAAAAGAGAGCAGGGGGAGGAGATTCAGTACGACAATCGGAGAGCATTTTTTATTCGTTTTATCGTCATGGTTCTCTGCCCGGTCGTCGGTCCGGCATTTTTTCTGTGCAGTTATCTGATTTACAAGACGGTATTCCGCCAGGCGGTCGATCTGGAAGATGTTATTTTCAGCAAGGAACGTGTGCAGACACATCTGAAAGCGGACGAGGAGCGGGAGCGCAACATGGCGCCGCTGGAAGAATCGCTTGCCGTCAGTGACAAGCGGAATATGCGTATGCTGATGCTGAATGTGATCCGCGGAGATATGCAAAAATCCCTGGAATCCATTACCATGGCACTGAACAGCGAAGATTCTGAGACATCCCATTATGCGGCCTCGGTATTGCGGGATGAGCTGAACGATTTCCGGTCCAATGTGCAGAAAATGTACACGCAGATGCAGCAGGAAACAGAGACGGAAACAGAATGTGAAGAAATGCTGATCGATTATATGAATCGAATTTTAAGTCAGAAAATTTTTACAACAATGGAGCAGACCAAGTATGTCAATATGCTGGAAGAAGCGGCCGAATCGCTGTACCAGAAAAACGGTGCACGAATTACGGCAGACCGGTACGAGGGACTGTGCCTGAAACTTCTGGATTTAAAAAAAATTCCGGAAACCGAAAAGTGGTGTATGCGTCTGGCACGGCAGCACGGAAATGCGCTGGCAGCGTATACCTGCCGGTTAAAACTGTATTTCACAATGGGGGAAAAAGAGAAATTCTTCGAAGTTTTGCAGGAACTGAAAGAGTCTGATATTATTATTGATAATGAGACGCTGGAGCTGATCCGGATTTTCAGTTAAGCAGGAAGAAAAAGAAAAGCAGAAAGGAGGAACAGAGATTATGACAATGAAATGGCTTACAATTTTACAGTTTCTGGAAATTGTCGCGGCATATGGCATTGTAACTTTGTTCCTCCCATGGCTGGTACTCCGGAAGCGGTTCCGCCGTTTTTCTGCTGCGGAACAGCTGACCGGATATTTTTTTGCGGGAAATTTTTATATCATCTATCTGGTATATCTGCTGCAGTTTCTTCATATCAGCAATCGTGTGACACTGACGGCAGGCACCGTGGGGCCGTTTCTTCTGGTGTGGATCTGGAAAAGAAGAAGTAAGATTCCAGGTGTGATCGAGTGGGTTCTGGAGAATGTAGAGCGTCTGCTGAGTGGAGAACGTGGAAAGAAAACTTCGCTTGTGCAGCTGCGAGGGACCATTTACAGGCGGTTTTTCCGTGGAAAAAGAAAGCAATGGCTGAATGTGCTGCTGGAGCTTGCTGTGATGGGGGCCGCGATTGCGGCAATTACGTATGTCTATGGGCCGAATATGATCGAAGCTTACGGTTATAAAGCCAGTGATATCCCGGTACACAACTACTGGATCAATGAGCTGGATCGGAACAACATCTGGGTTGCAGGTGTGTACCCGTATGGATTTCACATCGTGATTTATTATCTGCATATGGTGTTTGGGATCAAAACGTATGTCTTGCTGCGGATCTTTGGCGTAGTGCAGACATATTTTGTATATCTGGCAATGGTTGTGGCGCTGAAAATGGTGTGCAAGGGAAGATTTACTCCATATCTTGGCGTGCTGTTCTATGTGATGGATATTTTTAACCGGAATACGTATGCAAGATTTGAAGGTGCGCTGCCGCAGGAATTCAGTATGATCTTTATTCTGACGTCTGTCTGCATGGCGATCCGTTTTTTTCAGGAATTTGCAAAAGAGCAGAAGGCAGAAGAGAATGAAAAAAAAGAACTGGATCAAAACTGCCGTTGGTATCTGATCCAGTTTGCCATTGGATTTTCGCTTACGCTGACGATCCACTTTTACAGCACGATGATCGCCGGGCTGTTTTGCATTGGCGTTGCAGTCGGCTTTTGTTTCCGGTTTGCCCGGTGGAAGTATTTCCGCAGAATTATGGCAACGGGAATCCTGAGTGTGCTGCTTTCTGTACTGCCCATGGCGGCGGGTGTTGCGATGGGAAAAGGACTGCAGGGATCCCTGTACTGGGGATTAAGTGTTATCAATGGAGGAAAGGATGATGAAACGGAAGCGACAGATTCTCTGGTGGAAAATACAGAGCTGAGCACCATTTCGGAAAGTGAGGGGACAGAAAACAGGGATGGCGGCTCAACAGTCAGTGCATCACAGGTCGAGGCGCTGAAAAAAGCGGCTGAAGAGAAACTGGCAGAACAAGCGAAGGAGCAGCAGAAGCCATTAAAGGAACGTTTAAAAGAAAAATTTGCAGCAGTTCGAAGCAGCATTCGCGTAAATGTGATGAATGTAAAACCATATATTGTGGAAATTACCCTGGGAAGTATTGTGCTTTTGGCTGCGCTTGGAAGTTTGATGGTGCTTTTACGGGAGATTGATTTTGCGGGAGTGATTTTTTCCACTGCCTTTTATCTGCTCTGTATGTGCTGTCTGCAATGTGCATCCCTGCTGCATTTGCCGGCATTGATGGATCCAAACCGCTGCAGCATTTTCCTTTGCTATTCGGTTTGTTTTTCATGGACGCTGGGAGCAGATGCCATCGTACATCTCCTGATACGATGGTGGAAGAAAAGATGGGTCAGCAATGTTGCATCTATCCTTACTTTAGTCATAGCGGTTTCTGCTGTGATATCAAATGGTCTTCTGAGAAAGCCGATTGTTGTAGACGCTCTGGAAGATAATGGAGCGATTGCCTGCGTTACCAATATTTTAAAAGAAAACAGGAATTTCACCTGGACCATCTGCTCTGCCGATGATGAACTTCGAATGACGGAGTTTTACGGCTACCATTATGAGACCATTACTTTTCTGCGTGAACTGCAGGATCTGGAAAAAAATCCGGAGATCATTATGCCGACACAGAATGTATATTTTTTTGTGGAAAAAATTCCAATTGATTATGCGGGAAGTACCAACCACAAAGAAGTAACCGTGGAGGGAGCAGAAGCATCCCTTCCGTCAGCAGGCGGAATTGAACCGTATTTTGCAGAAAACCGGTGGTATACGATGTGCCATATTTATTACTGGACACAGAAATTTAAAGAACTTTATCCAGACGAGATGGAAGTCTATTATGAAACAGACAGTTTTATTTGTTATCGTGTACAGCAGAACGTAAACAGTCCGTACAATTTTGCAATTGATTACGGATATAACAATCCAACGCCAAAGGCAGGAAGCGAGGAAGAATAGAGATGGTTTCGCGTAGAAATTTTGTAGCAATTACAATCATTATGGCGATCGTTCTTTTCTTATTCCAGGGATTGAATGTGGCAAGAGAAAAGCTGAACTATTACGATACAAATGCATATGCGAAGGATAAAGAAACGTTAGCGGATGGAAGCGGAGCATTTGGAGCAGTGGATGCTTCCGATCAGATTAACATAGAGGGCAGCAGGGGAACCATTGTTTATATCGGAGCAGAAAAGAGCGACTCTATCGGTACCGTTGTTCAGGAATGGTGCCGGTATATGAAATATGAGTCAGCAGTCTATTCATCGATAACAAAATATGAGAAAGCAATGGAGAAAAAAGATACCAGGCTGCCGGAAATGGTGATTGTGAATTCGGAAAATATAGACTGGACAACCGTAAAGGATACCGTGGAACTGCAAAAATGTACAGAACAGGGGATTCATCTTGTATTTGCAAATCTGCCTGATGTTTCTGTGATAAAAAAGAATCAGAAATTCATGGAATTGCTTGGCATCAAAAAAATTACAGCAGATCAGGTAACGGTGAAGGGAATGGATTTGTATGCGAATCTGATGCTTGGCGGAGAAAACATTTATGAGGCGAAGAAACAGGAAGAGAAAAAGATGCAGGATCTTGAACTGACTTTTCCGTGGTTTAAACTGGCAGGTGGTACGAAAGCTTATATGAAAGGTATTCCGGAAGACAGTACCTTAAAAGTGCAGGAACATCCCGTTGCAATCTGGCGAAAAAGTACGGGAAATGCCTATGTTTTTGCAGTAAACGGAGATTATATGGAGGATGAAACGGGACTTGGAATCCTGACCGGAATGCTTTACGAGACAAGAGATTATCTGATTTACCCGGTCGTAAATGCACAGAATCTGATTGCTGCTAATTTTCCGGTTCTGACAGAGGAAAATACAGCACAGATGCAGGAGATTTACGGCAACACAGCAACAGCTGTTAACCGTGATATCATCTGGCCCTCTTTTGCTTCTGTTTATGAAAAGAATCATCTCGGACTGACCTGTATGCTGGCGCCGAAGCTTGATTACAGCAGTACAACAAAACCAGATGGCAGTATGCTGAACTATTATGTGAAACTGATTAATGAGCAAAAAGGGGAAACAGGGCTTTCCGGTACTTGTGAGTCAGAAACGGATGTGATACAGAAACTGCAGGAAGATCAGGAGTTCATGCAAAAAAAATTGAATACGTTTGCTTTTTCTTCTTTTTACGCTGGAGAACAGACGGATGAAGAAATGGAAAAAGCATTGCAGCAGCCTGTTCTTGAACAGATTCGTACGGTTGTAAAAGCCAAGGATACCGAGGGGGATATTGTAAGATATCAGAACGATCAGGTTACAAGCCAGAAAGTGATATCGGAAGAAGAGGAGCAATTTACATACCGTTCCTGGATGAAAGTAAAGAGTGTGGAATCTGCACTTGGATATACCAGTGTTCTGCTGGATTTGGATGCTATTCTTTATCCGAAAACAGAAGAGGATCGCTGGGAAAATATCGGCAAGGAATTTGCGGCGAATCTTTCTACGTACTGGAAGCTATTCTCCGGTTTTGACGGCACGACCGTATCGGAATGTGACACCAGAATCCGGACATTTCTGAATTCCCGTTATGAAGATGACAGAGAAGACAATGCCATCACATTAAGGACAACAGGAACCGATGAAACAGCGTATTATGTTCTTCGCACGCACAATGAAGATGTCAGAAAAGTTACAGGCGGAACAGCAGAAAAACTTGAAGATTCCGCGTGGCTGATTCGCGCAGAGCAAAGTGAGGTAAGGATTACGCTTGGAGCATCGGATCAACGGTATTACTATGAGAAAGGGGCGAAAAACGAATGAGAGTCTGCATTGTTGCGGAAGGATGCTACCCTTTCGTCGTAGGAGGTGTTTCAAGCTGGGTACACAGCCTGATCCAGCTGTTTCCGGAAACGGAATTTGTGATTCTTGCAATTGCGGCAAATCGTTCCCAGCGGGGAAAATATGCCTATGAATTGCCGAAAAATGTGTCTGCGGTCTATGAACTTTATCTTGACGATGTGGACTGGAGCGGCAGCAAGAAACTGCACAGAAAACGGCTGAAAAAAGAACAGTATCAGGCACTGCGCAGTCTGATTCTGGATCAGGACATCGAGTGGGATGTTTTGTTTGACCTTTTCCAGAAAGAAAATGTTTCCCTGAATGCGCTACTGATGGGGGAGGATTTTCTGAATGCGGTCAGAGACTGCTATAATCTGAAATACAGTCAGATTGTCTTTTCTGATTTCCTGTGGACGATGCGTTCGATTTATCTGCCGCTGTTTCTCACCATGCAGACGGAAATACCGCGTGCCGATTTGTACCACTGTGTTGCAACCGGTTATGCGGGGGTTCTTGGTGCCATGGCAAAACACTTCTACGGCAGCCGTCTCCTGATTTCTGAGCACGGAATTTACACCAGAGAGCGGGAAGAAGAACTGATCAAAGCCAAATGGGTAGAAGGAATCTATAAAAATATCTGGATCGATCAGTTTCGAAAAATGTCAAAGCTGGCGTACAACGAAGGGACGCTCATTACATCACTGTTTGAACATGCACGGGAACTGCAGATCGAACTTGGCTGCCCGATCGAAAAAACCATGGTCACGCCAAACGGAATCCGTGTGGAAAATCTGCAGAATATTCCGGGGAAAACGGAAGAAGATGAAGGAAAAATCAACATCGGTGCGGTACTGCGTGTGACCCCGATTAAAGATGTCAAAACGATGATTCAGGCATTTGGTTTTGCGAAAGAAAAAGATGACCGTCTGAAACTCTGGATTATGGGACCATGGGAAGAAGACCGGGAATATGCCGAGGAGTGTTTCCAGCTTGTCTCGGATATGGAAATCCCGGATGTTGTTTTTACCGGAAGAATCAATATCCGCGATTATCTTGGAAGAATGGATGTGACCATTCTGACCAGCATAAGTGAGGGACAGCCGCTGACCATTCTGGAAAGCTATGCGGCGCATAAGCCGGTGATTGCAACGGATGTCGGAAACTGCTATGGACTGATTTACGGGGAAAGTGATGATTTCGGTGCGGCCGGAATTGTCACGCATATCATGAATATTGAAGAAATCGCGCAGGCGATGCTGGATATGGCGGCAAATGAAAAAATGCGCCTGGAAATGGGAGAGACCGGCTATCGCCGTGTGATGGAGAAATATAGAGTAGAATATATGCAGAAAACATACTGGGAGATTTACCGGGATTTCGCAGAACAGATGGGGCTGGAGTGGAAGGAAGAATCGGTAAAACTGCCGGATAAGGAAAAGTAAAACCGGAGCAGGCACAAAAAAGGAGGAAGAGGATATGGCAGGAATCGGAGTTCGGCTGAATCGGATTTTTGAAAAAAATACACTTACGACAAATCTGGTTGGATTTTTCTACAGCACCGTAGTGACGGTTGCGCCCATGTTTGTCATCATTATCAATCTGATTTTAATGGAATATCTGCTGGATTTTGCCAGTGTGGGATATGTGACAAGAGAGCTGTTTTCCTGCACGATTCTTTATACCTTTATCTTTTCTCTTCTGACGGCGTCCCCGTTTAATGCGGTGCTGTCCCGCTATATGTCTGATGTGATCTACGAAGAGCGGTATCAGGATATTTTACCCTGCTATCATATTGGTATGCTTCTGAACATTGGTCTCAGCTGTCTGTTGGGGATTCCGTTCTGTCTCTGGGAACATTTTGTGGGAAAGGTACCAACCGCATATGTATTCTGTGGCTTTTGCGGTTATATCAGTCTGGTGCTTGTTTTTTACTCGATGATTTATCTTTCTATTTGCAAAGATTATCAACGGATTTCACAGTATTTTTTCTTCGGCATGCTGGTGGCATTTGTCCTTGCCCTGATTTTACACTTTATTCTGAAGTGGGAGACAACATGGAGTATGCTGTTTTCTCTGACGATCGGATTTTTTGTGACGGCAACGCTGGAAAATGCGCTGATCCGCCGGTATTTTGTGCGAAATAGCAATCATTACCGGCCGGTACTGCAGTATTTTAGGAAATATTGGAAATTGATTTTTACAAACTTTTTGTATATCCTTGGGTTATACATTCACAATTTTGTGTTCTGGACAACGGATATGCGGATGGAGATTGCAAAAAGTTTCGTATGTAACCAGCCATACGATATGGCATCCTGTCTCGCCATGTTTACCAACATTTCCGCAACGATCATCTTTATTGCGCGTGTGGAGATGAACTTTCACGAAAAATATAAACTGTACTCGGAGGCAGTCATCGGCGGAAAAGGCGCCGATATTGACAATGCGAAGAAACGGATGTTCCGTCAGCTTTCCAGTGAACTGATGACACTGGCGCGGTTACAGTTTATCATTTCTGTTGTGGTTTATCTGATCTGTGTTATTCTGCTACCAGGGGAGGGATTTTCCGGTATGACACTGAAAATTTATCCGTCACTTGCGGTTGGATATTTTATTCTGTTTCTGATGTATGCGGAAATTATCTTCCTGTATTATTTTGACGATCTGACAGGGGCAATCTGGACAGCGATCGTGTTTTGCCTGGTGACATGGATTGGCAGTCTGATTGCAACACATTTACCGGTGATCTGGTATGGCGCCGGGGTCATAGCAGGAGCATTTGCAGGATGGAGTGTGGCATATGCGAGACTGCGATGGGTAGAAAAAAACATGGACAGACATGTCTTTTGCCGTGGAAATCTGATTCCTCAGGGAAAGGGGAAACGGCCATCCGGTATGGTTTATGAAAGAAAAGCAGAGCAAGAGCAGAAGGAGGAAGCGTAAATGAGCACAGCAGCAATTGTAAAAGCTTGCGTTATTTTGATGGGAATTGGAATTATGATCGTTACCTTCGTGCTTCATGCGAAAAAGAAGCTGACCGTAAACCTGGCAGTTACCTGGGAACTGCTTGGAATTGCAGCAATCTTAAGCGGAGCGGTTCCGAGATTTTCCGGATGGAGCAGCCGGATCGGGCTTGGGAGCCTCGTTGTTCTTCTGATCACAGCGCTTCTGGTTCTGTGGGGCGTTTACCAGATGACAATTCAGATCTCTTCCCTGTTAATGAAAAACCAGGAACTGGCGATTCTGGTTTCTCTTTTGAACCAGGAGAATGAAAGAATTCTGAGAGAACTGGAAAAACTGACGGGCAAAAATGCAAGAGAGTTATAAGGGAATAGAAGAAGGAAGAACGAATGAAGAAAATTTTGTTTGTGATCAACACCCTTGGCCGGGCGGGAGCGGAAACAGCGCTGCTGGAACTTTTGCGCCGCCTGGATGCGGAGGAATATGAAATTTCACTTTACGTACTTTTGGGGCAGGGTGAAATGATTTCCCAGGTACCGCAGAGGGTACATGTGAAAAATAAGAAAATCTGTACCGCTTCTGTGCTGTCCGGTGCGGGGCGGAGAAAACTGATACAGACATCTTTTCTGGCGTTTTTCCGCCATGGTCGCACCATAAAGAAAATGCAATATGTGATACAAAATTTTTTCCGAATGAAAAAAACTGGAAACATTCAGCCGGACAAGCTGCTCTGGCGTGTAATTTCGGATGGAGCAGACCGATTTTCGGAAACCTTCGATCTGGCGGTTGCTTACCTGGAAGGCGGTTCTGCTTATTACGTTGCCGATCATGTGAATGCTAAGAAAAAAGCTGCCTTTGTCCATATTGCATACGGCAATTCCGGTTATACAAGGGAAATGGATCGGGACTGCTACGAAAAGATGGATCAGATCTTTACCGTTTCGCAGGAGACGCGCCGTCATTTTCTGGAATTTTATCCGGAATATGAGAAGAAAGTGCAGGTTTTTCACAATATTCTCGATACAGACCGGATTGCGCGTGAGGCGCAGCTGCCGGGCGGTTTTTCAGATTCCTATACAGGAATTCGAATCTTAACTGTCGGAAGACTGGCCTATCAGAAAGCATATGACATCGCAATTCCGGCCATGAAAAAGATCCGCGAAGATGGCTATGAGGCGCGATGGTATGTACTGGGAGAGGGATCCGAGAGAAATGCGCTCGAAAAGCAGATTGCAGAGCTTGGCCTGCAGGAAGATTTCCAGCTGCCGGGTGCAAAAGAGAATCTGTTTCCTTATTATGCACAGTGTGATCTCTACGTTCATGCAACACGGTTTGAAGGAAAAAGCATCGCCATCCAGGAAGCGCAGACACTTGGCTGTGCTGTGATTGCATCGGACTGTGCGGGAAACAGAGAGCAGATTGTGGACGGGGAAGATGGTCTTCTCTGTACGCTGACACCGGAAGGCATTGCCGAAAAAGTAGAAGAACTGCTGGATGATCCGAAGAAACGGGAACGGCTTGCAGCAGCGGCAAAACAGAAAATGAACGGTCAGACAGAGGAAATCTGGAAACTGCTGAATCTAATGAAATGAGGCGGACATACATATGAGACAAAAAGAGGTACTGCTGATTATTCCGGCATACAACGAGGAAAAAAATATAGAAAAGGTCATGAAACAGCTGGCGCAGCCGGAGATAGCAGATATTGTTGATGTGCTGGTCATGAACGATGCTTCTTCTGACAATACCAACTGGCTGGCGAAGGAATATGGCTGTGCGGTGGTTACTCATGTTTTTAATCTGGGATATGGCAGTGGGCTGCAGCTTGGATATAAATATGCAATCCGAAGGGGCTATTCTTATGTTATTCAGATGGATGCGGATGGGCAGCACGATGTGTGCAATATCCCGAAAATTTACCAGAGATTAAAGGAAAAAGATGATGATGGAAGAACGCCGGACATTGTGCTTGGATCCCGTTTCATGAAGGGGAGTACAGAGTTTGAAGTTTCCTTTGCAAAAAAAATGGCATTTGTCCTGTTTCGAAAAATGCTGTATTTGGCAACTGGACGGAAAATTGCGGATCCGACAACCGGACTGCAGGGTTTAAGCCGGAAAGCTGTTTTATACTATTCCAAATATAATCATTTCGATGATAAATATCCGGATACTAATATGATTACTCAGATGCTGCTTCTTGATTTTAAAGTTGTGGAGATTCCAGCTGTTATGCATGCTCGGACTTCGGGGAAAAGCATGCATTCTGGTTTGAAGCCAATCTGGTATATGATGCGGATGTTTTACAGTGTCCTGGCTGTGATTTTCCGGTGTAAGGTATTGAAAATGGATGCAGGAGCAGGACGGATTGATGTGGAGAGAGAAGATAAAAAGTATCCTGAGCTGGCAGAAGGGAAGAGAAGCTAAAGGCAGGGCAGAAAAGAAAGAATTTCCAGAACTGCGGGGAAAACAGGATAAAAAAGAGCTTTTCCAGAAAGCGATACTTCAGGAAAGCAGGAAAGCGATACAGAATCCCGGGTGTGGCTGGTATCATTTATATACTTTCAACGCGGCGCAAACCGGGGAACCGCTCTACATCGCCTGTGAAGAGGAAGAACTTGTCCTTCTCAGAATTGATATCGGAGCATTCCGGGACAAGCCGATTTCAGAACCGTCTCTGGAATGGATTCGAAGGATTCTGGCATTTTTTCGGGAGAAAAGAAAAGGAATGATCCTGCGGTTTTCCTATGATCTTGAGGGAAAAGGACTGGAGAAAGAGCCGGGCAGTATCCGTCTGGTGGAAGAACATATGCAGCAGATCGGAGAAGTCATTCGGGAATATGCGGACGATATTTTTGCAGTACAGGGAATTCTGATCGGGAACTGGGGCGAAATGCACGGTTCCCGTTATCTGACCCCGGATGCCTTTCGAACCCTGACCGATACCATGATAAAAGCAGTGGACGGCGCCTGCCCGGTTGCAGTGCGGAAACCGGCGCAGTGGCGGGAACTGACTTTGGGATGGACGGAGCAGGAAAAGAAAAAACTGACTCTGTTTAACGATGGGATATTCGGATCGGAAACGGATCTTGGAACGTATGGCACACTGTCACCGGAAACACCGGGACAGAAAATCTGCAGCCGGGAAGAAGAACTGGAATGGCAGAAAAACGAAATGTGCGGAAAATTTTGCGGCGGAGAGGCCATATGGGGAAGTGGGGCAGAACCGGCTCCTTTCGTCTCGGCCCCAAAAGCAATGGCGGATCTCGAAAGAATGCATATTTCCTATCTGAACAGTACGTATGATTTACGACGGCTGGAACAATGGAAAGCAGAAACGGTCGAGGACGAAAGCGGCCTGGAGGCAATTGGAAAACGTCTCGGCTATCGGTTTGTTGTGGAAGGTGTGGAGTTTGTTTCGGAAAGGGAAGAACTTCAGATTACACTGGAAAACAAAGGATTTGCAGAACTGACCGAAGAGGCAGACTGTTATCTGGAGCTGGAAAGAAACGGAACGCTTCAGAAAAAAATACAGATTGCAACAGATGCGAGACTCTGGAAGAGCGGAGAAAAAACCACTCTTTGCCAGAAAATAAAACTGCCTGCGGAATTAGCAGAACCAGAAGAACAGAAACTGTATCTGGCGCTGTACCGCAGGCGGGATGGAAGAACTATTTCATTTGCCAATCAGGGAGAAAAACAGGGACGCCCCTTTTTGGGAATTTTCAAAATTGACCCGATTGTTTTAATATAATTTGCTGATTTCGAGCGTACCAATCGAAAATCCATGCGTATCATGAGAAAATGTGTTTGCGGGCAAAATTTCCCTTTGCAGAACAGGATCCGTCATCTGGAAATATACCGTATAACTGCCTTTGGTGAGTCTCGCAAGCGGGAGAGAAATAGAGAGCTCTGCAGTAGTCCCCGGTATCCAGAATCTGGAATCCGAAGAGATGGGAAATGAGAAAACCTCACCATCGGAAGAAACCAGGGTGAGCTGTAAATCCAGTTTTCGATAGCAGACAGAAAAACCAACATTTTCCAGCCGTATCTGAAAATCAGACGAATCCAAAGCAGTGTCCTGGATGACATAGCGGTATCCCAGATGACGCTCGATATAATCATAGCCGGACAATCCGTTAAAAACGGAAGCTTTGTCTTTGTAAGCAGCTGCTTTCCATTTATCCAGAACCGCGGGATCGTGTTCCGAATTCAGATAGGAGACATGCATGCGCGATAAATCCTGAATGGCATGTGCGAGATCATTCAATGGGTTATCCAGAGTGACCTCGCCGCCGTTTGGGACGAAATTGCAGAGTTCATTCTGGAAGGAAAGCTCATCCTCACGAACCCAGGCGGAACGGTAAGTGTCTGCGGAGGCAGCGGTATCACCATAAGTGCCGGTATCGTTGGCCGTTCCGAGCATACCATCGTTAAACAGTCCAAGCCGGGAGGAAAGCGAACCATCAAAAGCTGTTTCCTTTGTCGGCCGTTCGGAGGAATCCAGAATTTTCCGCCTCTGTACCGGTGTGCGGACAGACAGAAAAACCGAAGGATCCGTTACCTCTGCCAGATGGTGCATCAGGGTAGTACAGTCCTCATCGGACATGTAGTGAGAATTGTTCATTTCCCCGCAGTTTCCGACAAAAATGCCCTGCATCAGAAAAACACAGTCCGTGTAGCGATTTACAACTTCAGCTGTCTGGTCCATGTGACGCAGAATTTGCTCCAGACTTTGCGGCTCTGTTTCCATTGCTTTTCCATCCCAGTCGTAGAGAAAACGTAAGATCACCTGACTGCCATGTCTCTGCCAGGCAGAGAGAATGGTATCAAGCTGGGAAAGAGCTGAATCGGAGAGATCTTCGTTTGAAAAATTCTGCAGATTCACTTCCAGCATGACAATTCCCTGCCTGTTTTTGGCGTCGGAATCAGAGGCGGCAGGAAGATTCGAGAGCGAATCGCTTCCAAGAACATAGCCATACATGTGATAAAATCCAATGTATGGATTGGATAACTCGTCTGCGGATTCTGTGCATGGTTCCGGCATGTAATTCGCACGATAAAAAGAACGGATACCAAGAAATGCGAACAGTGCAAGGAATACCAGAAGCAGAAGAAAAAACAGAAGATAAGAAAATGATTTTTTTCTATTTGTTTTCATAAAGGAAAGCCTTTCCAAAAGGGATACTGCCATTCACAGGTATCTGGAAACGGCAGCAACGATAGCAGGTATTAGATATATGATACCATTTTAATGTTACAAAATCCATGAAAACAGTGGAAAATAAGAGTGATGTAAAATTACGGAACTGTTTACCCGCGTAGCATGTTATAAAAACGAGAAGAAGGAGGAACTTATGCGCATTAAAAATTTATTCCGAAACAGTTTTTTCAGTATGCTTTCACAGTTTGCGCTTCTGATCCTCGGCTTTTTCAGCCAGCGTGCCATGAACCTGTACATGGGCGCGGAGCTGGTTGGAATGAATGGTGTTATTTCCAATGTCATCAATATCCTTTCCGTGACGGAGCTTGGCATATCCACGGCAATCGTTTACCATTTGTATGGCGCGCTTGCAAGAAAGGATGAGGCAGAGATTGCATCGCTGATGAATCTTTACCGAAAGGCATATCACGTCTTTGCTGTTCTTGTATTTGCGGCGGGAATGGCGGTTCTGCCGTTCATCCACCTTTTTATGAAAAATAACAGTTATTCGTTATCCTATATCCGCGTTCTGTATGCGATGTGGCTGGTTCGAACCGTTCTTTCTTATCTTTTAACGTACCGGAAGTCGTTGCTGATTGCGGATCAGAAAGAATACATTGCAAGCATCACCGGACTGATTTTAAATGTGGTCAGCTATCTGGCGATTATTCTGCTGGTTACATGGGAACAGAATTATCTGCTGGCGCTTGGTATTGGAACCGTAACGGAAGTCGTGCTGAATATCTGGATCAGCTGGTATGTGGAGCAGAAATATCCGTTTTTGCGCCAGCGGAGAAAAGAAAAGAGCACATCGTCTCTGACGAAAAGAATTGTAAGAGATCTGAAAAGCCTGTTTATTTCCAGAATTTCAGAAAAAATGCTGTATTGCACGGACAACCTGATTATTTCCGGTTTTATCGGGGTCGGTACGGTAGGACGATATGCAAATTACTGTATGATTACGCAGGCGATCAGCAATATTCTCACGATCCTTGCGAATACGATCCAGCCGACGGTCGGAGATTATTTTACAGAAAAAAATCGTCAGAGAAATTATGAGATTCTGCGGCAATTGACCTTTGGCTTTTTCTGCATTGCGTCGGTTGTATCGGTTGGCCTGTTTTCTCTGATTACACCATTTGTCCGTGATATCTGGCTTGGTCCTTCCTACGAACTTGGCTGGGGAATTACTGTTTTTTGTATTGTAGTATTGCTGGTTCGAATTATGGGATTGCCGCTCAGCCTTGTGATGGGCGTGACGGGACTGTTTGAAAAAGAGAAAAATGTCGGAGCATCCTCCGCACTTCTTAATCTGATCGTGTCACTGGCACTTGTAAAACCGTATGGGATGGCAGGCGTTCTGCTTGGAACCTTACTGTCTTATCTGCTGCAGATCTTGTATCGGTATATCATTTATTTCCGGGATTTCCTCGAGATGCCGGGAGAGGCGCTGCGGTATGCGCAGGATATCGGAGAGTATCTGGCAGTCATAGCGGGCGAAGTTCTGCTGATGCAGAAAATCGTACCACTGATATACGGAGCAGGCGGTATGCTTCTGTTCTGCGTCTGCTTTCTCCTGTGTATTGCGATTCCGCTGCTGCTGGATCTGGTGATCTTTGGAAGAGGCTGGAGACTTCAGAGCATTGTAACCATGGTGAAGGGAATGCGAAAAGCCTGATGCAATAGAAATTTCTCTGTGCATTTTGAAAAAAATTCGGAGAGGACAATGAAAAAATCAGTGCTTCTGAAAAAACCTGCGGAAAAAAGCCGTTACCGACCAGAAAAACGGGCGGACAGGGCGTAAAAAGAGCCAGATGGAAGAAAGCATCCGATAAATTGGATACGAAACAGAAAACGATTTTCCATTGCGTACGACACCAGTCAGTTTTCCATGAATCTGCTCCGGGGAAAGAGGTCCTTCCACTTCGGTCTGATTGTCCCCGACCAGATAGAAGCCATCCCTGGTAATTCGGCAGATGCGGTGCAGAACAAGGATTCCCTGCACACGGCGATACAGAATTACATCGCCGCGATGAAGTTCGGAAGGAACACAGTGTTCAATGACAGCTTCGTCCCGGCCCGGAAGAAAAAGAGGATACATACTGTAGCCCTGCGGTTTCAGTTTGACGGCAGAACCGTTTTTTAAAAGTTGTTCAATATCGTAAGTGTACATAAAAAACTCCATTTGGCGGATACGCCGAACCGACGAAATGCGTGGCATTTTGACGAGTGGCTCTGAATAGTTACCTGAATTTTATTATAACAGCTTACCCTGAAAATAAAAAGGATGATGAGCAGAAAAAGCATAACTTTACATACAAAACGAAAGACAGCAAATATAAGAAAACAAACACAGGAAGGGAAATCAGATTATGAGAATCAGAAGGCAGGAAGGATATTTACTGCAGAAAATCGGGAACACACATTATCTTCTGCCTTATGGGCAGAAAATAGCAGACCAGCAGCGAGGAATGGAGCTGAATGAGACCGCACGGATTCTCTGGGAAGCGCTGGAAACACCAAAAACAATGGAAGAACTTCAGCAGAAAATGATTCGCTGTTATGAAGTGCCGGAAGAAGAGCAGGAGGAACTGAAAAAAGATATTCAGGCTTTTGTGAAGGAGCTTCTTGCCTTTGGTGCGGTACGACGGGAACTTGGTTCTCCGGATGGAACTTGCGCCGGAGAATTGAAGATCGCAGGAATTTCCATTGCTGTTTATGGAAAAGAGGGCTGCATTCCAAAACAGTTTGCTTCTTTTGAGAAGAAAAGAGGAAAGGAAGAAGCAACAGAGAAAACAGAAGGAGAGGCAGCGAAAAAAACAGGAGAAAAAGAAGTGGAAGAAACGGTGATAAAAACAGAAAATAGGCAGGATGCGGCGGATCTCACGTTAGAATTGATCGAGCATGTACCGGAAAGCCACCAGAATGGAAACATTCTGATCCGGAATAAAGATCTGACAGTCTGCGCGTGGGAAGAAGGCTATGTCCTCTGGTTCCCGGCTCTTAAAAATATCTATGAAATCTGGATGGAAGCGGATGGAAGCTTCGCCTGTATTTATTACCGTCTGCCTATGACAGAAGAAGAGCAGGATTCCCTCTTTCTGGCGATCCGGCCGGTATTTCTGTTCCTGGCACAGAAAAAAGGCATGTTTGTGCTGCATTCCGCATCTCTTCTTTATCTGGAAAAAGCATGGCTGTTTTCCGGTCCGTCGGGAATGGGAAAATCGACTCATACGGCACTTTGGAAAAAACTGTTTGACACGCCGTTTCTGAACGGAGATCTGAACCTCATAGGAAAAGAGGGCGATCAGTTTGTAGTATACGGAATCCCGTGGTGCGGCACATCAGAAATTTTCACAGTCGAAAAGAAAGAGCTGGGAGGGATTGTGCTGCTGGAAAAAGCGCCGGAGGATAAAATCGTTTCCCTGACGAAAGAGCAGAAAACACTCCGTGTGATGCAGCGGATGATCTCGCCGCCCTGGACGGCAGGGCTGATGAAAAAGAATCTTGCTTTTGCGGAAGAAATTGCAAATGAAAAGCCGGTTTACTTCCTGCGCTGTACGAAAAATGATACAGCGGCAGAAGTGATGCATCACAGAATCACGGAGGATGAACTTGCGCAGGAGGCTTTAAAATGAGCAACTTGTGGACAAAAATAAAAAAATGCCTCCAGGCGGAAATGCTTCAGAAGATGTGGAAAGAATTTCTGTGGATTGCACAGTATGCCAGACGATACTGGAAAGCCATGATTTTCTATACCGCACTTGGTGTTTTCGGAACCGGTGTTTCTCTTGCGTCCAGTGTGATATCGAAAGATCTGGTTGATATTATCACCGGGCACCAGACAGGAAAACTTTTGCAGACCTTCGCACTGATGATCGGCTTTTCTTTTGGAAATACCCTGATTTCGCAGGCATCTGCGTATGCATCTACGATGATTAACCTGAAGGTAGACCGCGAAATCCAGAATGATATTTTTGCCAAGATTCTGGTCACGGACTGGGAATCGCTGACAGCGTATCATACCGGAGATCTGGTAACACGGTGGAGTTCTGATGCTTCAAATATTTCCAGTGGTATCCTGAACTGGCTGCCGAATCTTGTGATCTATACTGTGAAATTTATCAGTGCATTGGCGATTGTGGTACATTATGATCCCACCTTTGCCATTTTTGCATTGCTTGGCATCCCGTTCAGTGCGCTTCTGTCCCGCCCGCTGCTGCGCCGGATGACGAACAATAACCAGCGGAGCGCACAGATGAGTGCGAAACTTTACGGATTTAATCAGGAAGCATTTTCCAATATTCAGACAATCAAGGCATTCGATATGATCCGCTTTTATGTCGATCGCCTGAAAAATCTGCAGCAGGAATACATCAAAATGCGCCTGGATTTCCAGAAAATGTCGATTGCAACCTCGCTTCTGATGACGTTAATCAGCTATCTTGTATCTTACAGCTGCTACGGATGGGGAATTTACCGTGTCTGGAGCGGGGCAATTTCTTACGGAACCATGACCATGTTTCTGTCTCTGTCCGGTACACTGACGGGTTCCGTCAATTCGCTGGTCAGCCTTGTGCCATCGGCGATTTCTCTTGGCATCTCAGCCGGCCGTCTGATGGATATTGTGGAGATGCCGCAGGAGGACTACAGTGCGGATCGGGAAGTGGAGCAGTTTGCAGAAAAATACCGGGCAAGCGGCATCGGGCTTGCTATGGAGGACTTGAGCTATACCTACCATACGGGAACAGAAGTGTTTTCGAAAGCATCACTGGAAGCGTGGCCGCATGAAATTATTGCACTCGTCGGCCCGTCCGGCGAGGGAAAGACAACGATGCTGCGGCTGATCTTATCCTTGCTGCGTGCCCAGGGGGGAGAAGCATGGATTGGTGCAGGGGAAGACAGAGAACAACGGATTGCACTGTCGCCGTCCACAAGGAAATTGTTTTCTTATGTGCCACAGGGGAATACGATGTTTTCAGGAACAATTGCAGAAAATATGCGAAATGTGAAACCGGAAGCCACAGATGAAGAGATCGTGGAGGCGTTGAAACTGGCATGTGCATGGGAATTTGTGGAGAAACTGCCGGATGGTATTGAAAGTATGGTGAAAGAACGCGGCGGCGGATTCTCAGAAGGACAGGCACAGCGGCTTTCGATTGCGCGTGCACTGCTTCGAAAATCTCCGATTTTGCTGCTGGATGAAGCAACTTCGGCGCTCGATGTGGCGACGGAACGGAAAGTGCTGAAAAATATTATGACAGATACGTATCCGCGAACCTGCATTGTAACGACACACCGGCCGACGGTGCTTGGAATCTGTACGAGAGTGTATGCGATTCGAGGAAAGAAGTGTGAGGAGCTGGGCGAGAAAGAAATTTTGGAGATGGAGAAGGATTTCTAAAATTGAAGAAAGTTGCAGAATTGAAAGTACCTGCAAAATTTGGAGCCGAATTTGTAAAAACAGGTTACAAGCGAATAAAAAATGGAATGCCAAAAGGCATTCCATTTTTTAGAATACGGGAAGTGATCCATTAATCGGTAATGCTTACTCCAGTAATTGCAAGACCTGCATCGGAAGTAACAACCAAGTCACCGAAACCGATATTATCGGTTGAATTCTGATGATAAGCCAGTTTTACTTTCAGTGTAGTGGTTTCGTTACCGGAAATAAGTCCTGCGCCGCCAGAAACATAAGTAACATTCTGGTTGAAACTGATAGTCAGAACCTGGGCTTCCTTGGTATGATCAGCATTATGCTTTCCATTTACCTGAATACGGTAATCGCCACGTCCGTTTTCTGGAGTCTGGTGAATATATGCAGATGCAGTATAACATCCACTTGCCGCATAAACACCTTCTGCCATACCAGAATCAATTGTAACGATTGGTTTTGTGTAATTTTTAGTCATATATATTCACGTCCTTTTCTTGCAAAATCATCCTTGGTTACAATTCTTATTATAGGAGGAAAATCCCGCAAATGTCAATAGATTTGGGGTAAAAATGTTACTATTTCGATTAAAAAACAAGAACGTTCCGATAACGTAATGCCAAAATAGATGCAGATAAATTTCCGCCTCTGAATATGGAACAAAATTTACTTTTCAAACTGTGATTTCTGCGGAAAAAGTTTGGAAAAGGCATCGTTCAGTTCCCGTTTTACATGTTCATATGGGATTTCAAAATTGCTGTCATTGATGCAGATGCACTTTGCAGTCTGCTTTGTGATTGTCTTTACCAGTTCCGGGTTTTCCGGTTTTAAATTGAAGTATTTACAGAACTTGTGCGTGTTTCTTGGAACGAAATCACCACTCAGTTTCTGATATTCCCGCAGAACATATTGGCTCACATCATCTTTATGACGAAATGGGTGGCTGCAGACACCGTCTAACAATTCTTCTTCCTTTTCCCAGAAGAAACGATAAGTCTCCTTTTTCAAAGGAGACGGGCCATGAACGGTGTAAAAACCGGTAAATCGTGGAAATGCCATTTCCAGAAGATTATATCCAAAGTACATGGGAGGATATCCGATGTGAAAATAGGCACCTGGCTGCTTTTTCATGTTTTCCCGTTTGTCAAAGTACTTGGCAAGCAGCATAGTATTGTTCAGATAGATATATGGCATAATGGTATCTTCTACGTTTGCAACATCGGGCTGCAGGGCAAGCATATCAACGGGTTTTCCGTTTTCAAAAAAATCGGTTGGCTTTATTGGATGCAGCAAAAACATATCATCATTAAAATAAACAAAGTGTTCCGACAGATTTTTTATCCGGTGGAAATTCCACTCAATGGAATGCGAGTTAAAGGTGGGGAGATATTTTTCGGGAATAAAATCTTTGTGTGAAACAATCTGCAATTTTGGACATTCTGTATTGAGCCACGCCGGCAGATGACCGCATGTTACAAAATATACGTTATTTACCCATGGAGCAAAGTTTTCTATCGAACGAAATAGATACTTTAGAATTTCCCAGTCGCGATAGCGTTCAATACGGTCGTCGATATCAACAGAAACTCCTTGCTTTTTTTTGGCGTTCTGTTTTTGGCGAAACCATAAGGGGTCTGATCCGTCCACCCATGTGATGACAAAATCAATGATCTGTTTTTTCATTTGTAACGATCCTTTCGTATATTGTACCAAAAAAAACAGTATACTTTCGATAACGAAACAGTACAAAAAATCAGTTTACATTGTCAAAGTTGTTCAATTTTCTTTGTAGAAGTTGATATATTTTTTTCTTTACTTTAATAGTGAGAACGATTTATTTAGTGTTTAAGGAATTTTTTGATATAATGTATAAATGTTGTTGGTATACAATTCAGTATAATCTTTTTCCAGATATGTTTGTACAATTTGGTTTTGAATCTGCACATTGCGCCCTGTTACTATGTACATAGGCTCTCTGTGCTCGAATAAATTTTGAATATGCTGAAAAATTTCATTTGAAAGCATCGAAAAATGGTCTGCTGTAATACAGTATTTGTCATAAGGTTCAAGTCCAGACAGCAGCCATTGGGAACTTGTCTCATAATTATATACACTGGACCGCTCATTTTCTGGTATTTTATTTAAGATAGCATCTGGTAATAATGGATATATCCATTTCCAAGATTCATGATTAACAACATGACAAAAGCATCCAGACAGATAAAACGTATTTTTTTATGATCTGTTCGCCAAAGCCATATATTGATGCAACTGCTAAGTAGGAATACTGCCAGTAATGTCCAACGTGCAGAATATATCCGAAAAATGTTTTCAGGAAAAATAGGAATGGGTGTGCAAATGTTTGACCCTTTTATAACTTTAGCACAACATATACTGTGGTGTAAAGAGTGGATGAGAAATAGCTTGTTTTATAGAATAATGGAGGAATCAATACGCTGAGACATTTGTAAATGAAAACAAAAAGAAAGCAAAGTTCAGTTGACGTTTCTTTAAAAATCCGCTATATTTTGGGTACAAAGAATAGGAGAAGAGGAAAGAAAAAAGATGTTTTATCCACTGGTAAGTGTGATTATTCCGGTCTATCAGGCGGAAAAATTTCTGACGGAGTGTGTTGAGAGCGTACGAAAACAGGACTATTCAGAGTTGGAGATTGTTTTGGTGAATGACGGTTCAACAGATCGTTCCAATCAAATGTGTGAGGAACTTGCTGCAGCAGATCCAAGAATCCGTGTGATTCATCAGAATAATAAAGGCAGTGGAGCAGCCAGAAATGCAGGGATAAAAGAAGCAACAGGAAAATATCTTCTCTTCCTGGATGCAGACGACAAGCTGGACGATTCATCTGCCATACGTTCCCTTGCCGCACGGGCAGAAAGAGAGCAGGCAGATATTGTGATCGGAACATATCGCAGATGGAGGGCGAATGGCGAAAAAGTGAAATGCTGCAGTAATCTGGAAAAAGAAAACCCGGACAGCGCAGAGTTCCGGTTTCATGGATTTTTTCAAAAAGGAACGCTTTCTTACGACTGGGGAAAACTCTACCGCAAATCTTTTCTGGAGTCTCACGATTTGTGGATTCCCCCATACAGTTACGCCGAAGACAAGGCACATAATTTTAGATGCTGTGCATGCCATCCGAAATATGCTTTTGTCCCACAGAGCATCGTTCTTTACCGTGAAAATCTCCAGTCCCTGACATATCAACCGAAAAAGAATCTGATGAGAAACTGGATTTTGATTGCATCTGATTTTGAACAGTTTCTGAAAGAAAAGCATCTTTCCAGAGAATATGGAGATCTGATTTTCTTTCATCTGCTCATTGGTGCAATGTATCTTGCCAAAGAAGAAATGACATATCAAGGGAAAAAAATTCGTGTCGCGGCGAAGATATTAAAGCAATACAGCAGAAACCCGTTTGTAGAACAAAAACTGACACTAAAAGAGTGCATTCGTTATACAAGGCAGATTAAATCGCTGTTTTGGAAATTATTAGCATTTACCTTGGTACTTTTTATACAGATGCATATGTATTTTGTTGTGGCAGCTGTTTTTGTATGGATGTCAAGCCTTGGAATTGATAGTTTATAAATAAAAAATCAGTCTTTATATTTCCTTTCTTTATTTCCTTCTTGAAAGAGCTGTTTTCCAGTTTTTCATTTTTATAGCCATTCCTTTCACTTCACACAGGTGCAAAACGTTATGAAAATGTAATCTGCTTTTTCGAACGCTTTAAACATTACAAATTTCTTCGTTTCTATAACTGCATCACAACAGATAGGAGTGTGTAAAGAATGGTTGTAGCCGTTTTAAAATGAAAAGATGTGATGGAAGAATAAGAAGATCGGGTTTTCTGCGCTGTCTCTGTGCGACCAGTTCTTAAAATCCTGTCTTTTTTCTGAATATTCCACCTCTCCGCTTGCTATTTTCATTCTCATATAGTATCATGAATCCAACAGCCAAGAAATCGGAAAGGAGAGAGGAGCATGGAATATGCAGTGTACTGGCTGATTGCGCTTGTGGTTTTGCTGGTGATTGAGGCGGCAACGTTAGGTCTGGCAACCATCTGGTTTGCGGGCGGCGCCCTGATTGCTCTGATCGCAGCTATGTGCGGAGCCGGATTTGTAATTCAGATGGTCTGCTTTCTTGTTGTATCGCTGATACTTCTGATTTTTACACGTCCTGTAGCCGTCCGTTTCCTGAATAAGGATACCTTAAAAACAAATGTAGACCGCGTGATTGGAATGGAAGGGATCGTCGCAGAAGAGATTTCCAACCTGGCAGGCACCGGAAAGGTATCGCTGGGCGGAAACACCTGGACTGCGAGAACGGAAAGCGAAGGAGGCATTATCCCGAAAGAGACCGTGGTGGAAGTGCTCCGTGTGGAAGGCGTCAAGCTGATTGTAAAGGTCAAAGAAAAAGAAGGAGGAAATGAAACATGAGTGGTGGAGGAATTGCAGGAATTTTAATGATTTTTCTTCTTGTGATTGTACTGTTTATTGCAGCATCGTGTGTGAAGATCGTGCCGCAGGCCAGTGCTTACGTTGTTGAGAGTCTTGGAAAATACAAAGGCACCTGGGCAACCGGTCTTCATTTTAAGGTTCCGTTTATCGAGCGCGTGGCAATCCGCGTGAACTTAAAAGAGCAGGTGGTGGATTTCCCGCCGCAGCCGGTCATTACAAAAGATAACGTTACGATGCAGATTGATACGGTCGTATTTTTCCAGATTACCGATCCGAAGCTGTTCGCATACGGTGTTGTAAATCCGCTGATGGCCATTGAAAACCTGACCGCAACGACACTTCGAAACATCATCGGAGATCTGGAGCTGGACGAAACACTGACATCCCGTGAGATTATCAACACGAAGATGCAGGCAGCTCTCGATATCGCAACCGACCCGTGGGGCATTAAAGTCAACCGTGTTGAGCTGAAAAACATCATGCCTCCGGCAGCCATTCAGGAAGCCATGGAGAAACAGATGAAAGCAGAGCGTGAACGCCGTGAAGCAATCCTGATTGCAGAAGGTGAGAAAAAATCGACCATCCTGGTTGCCGAAGGTAAAAAACAGTCTGCGATCCTGGATGCAGAGGCAGAGAAGCAGGCAGCGATTCTTCGTGCTGAGGCAGAAAAAGAGAAACGAATCCGCGAGGCAGAAGGCCAGGCGGAGGCGATCCTCAAAGTACAGCAGGCAAATGCCGATGGTATCCGTGCCATCAAAGAGGCAGGTGCTGACGATGCGGTTCTTACCTTAAAGAGTCTCGAGGCACTTGGTGTTCTGGCGAATGGAAAAGCAACGAAGATTGTTGTTCCGTCCGATCTGCAGGGACTGGCAAGTCTGGCTACCACATTCAAGGGAATCGTGGAAGAGCAGAAAGGCCCGGCAGGGAAAGAAGGACAGAAATAAAAAAGCAGGATTCTCCCGTGAAACGCATCATGCCGGACACGGGAGAATTTTTTATTGCTCTGCATCCGGAGGGAGCTGCCACTGGCAGATTCTGTAGTTGCCGGTAAGAATAACAGAATAAAAATGTATAAAAATACATATATTATGAATAATACAAGTAAAATACGTAAAAATATACATTTCACCCCTTGACAGATGCGCCGGCCTGTTTCATAATAGAAACCATCTTAAGCGATAAAAATACATTACATACCGATATATTTAAGGAGGAACACACCATGGATTTAAAAGGACGCGATTTTCTGACATTAAAGGATTTCACCCCGGAAGAGATTTCCTATCTGCTGGATCTGTCCGCAGAGCTGAAGGATAAGAAAAAGAAAGGCATTCCGGTGGACACCCTGCGCGGTAAAAACGTTGCGCTGATCTTCGAGAAAACCAGCACCAGAACCCGCTGTTCCTTCGAAGTAGCCGCACATGATCTCGGCATGGGAACCACCTATCTTGACCCGACCGGTTCCCAGATCGGTAAAAAAGAGAGCATCAAAGATACGGCCCGCGTTCTTGCAGGAATGTATGAGGGAATTGAGTACCGTGGATTCGGCCAGGAGATCGTAGAGGAGCTGGCAAAATATTCCAAAGTCCCGGTATGGAACGGACTGACCAACGAGTACCACCCGACCCAGATGCTCGCCGATATGCTGACAATCCAGGAAGAGTTCGGCCACTTAAAAGGCATCAAACTCGTTTACATGGGCGACGCCCGCTACAACATGGGAAATTCCCTGATGATTGCATCTGCAAAAATGGGTATGGATTTTGTAGCCTGCGCACCGAAGAAATACTTCCCGAACGCGGAACTCGTTGCACAGTGTGAAGAGTATGCAAAGGAGAGCGGCGCAACCATCACCCTCACCGAGGATGTAAAAGAGGGAACGAAAGACGCCGATGTTATCTATACGGATGTCTGGGTATCCATGGGTGAGCCGGACAGCGTATGGGAGGAGAGAATCCACGATCTGACTCCGTACCGCGTGACAAAAGAAGCAATGGCAAATGCCAAGGATACCGCGGTATTCCTGCACTGCCTGCCGTCGTTCCACGATCTGAAAACAAAGATTGGAAAAGAGATCCACGACCGTTACGGACTGGATGAGATGGAAGTTACCGATGAGGTATTTGAGTCCGCACAGTCGAGAGTCTTCGAGGAAGCAGAGAACCGCATGCACACGATCAAAGCTGTGATGGCAGCAACGCTTGGTGCATAAACTTTCTGGTGGAAAAACCGGAACAGACTGTGTATAATAGAAGAATGGCAAGACACGTACAGCAGCGCTGCGGAGCACGTCTTTCGCAGCGCTGCTGTTGGTTTATGTGAGGAGTGTGAAGATATCATATGCTGGAAAATAAAAGAGCTGAGACACTGCGCCTTCTGCGAGAATCAGGAGAAAATGTTTCGGGTCAGGATTTGTGTGAACATTTTGGAATTTCCCGTACTGCAGTGTGGAAGATCATGAATCAGTTAAAAGAGGAAGGATACGAGATCGAGGCGGTACAGAATAAAGGTTACCGTCTGCTGAACGAGCCGGATCTGATGACGAAGGACGAGCTGGAAAGCCGCACGCATACGAAATATGTTGGACAGACGGTCTATTACAGCCATGAAGTAGATTCGACAAATACGTGGGCGAAGCGCCTGGCGGAAGAAGGAGCGCCGAACGGTACACTGACAACGGCCGAGACGCAGACCGCTGGAAAAGGCCGCCGCGGAAGAGTCTGGAAATCGCCGGAGGGAACTTCCGTTTCGATGTCCCTCCTGCTGTACCCGGATCTCGAGCCGGCCAAAGCGCCGATGCTGACGATTGTGATGGGACTTGCTGTTGTGCAGGGGGTACAGAGAGCGCTCGGCGTCGACACGAGAATTAAGTGGCCGAACGATGCGGTGCTGAACGGGAAAAAGCTCTGCGGAATCTTAACCGAGATGAGTGCACAGATCGATTACATCAATTATGTCGTCATTGGAACGGGAATCAATGTGAACCAGACGGAGTTTCCGGAAGAAATTGCTGAGATCGCGACGTCACTGGCGATCGAAATGGGGCATCCGGTCAATCGGGCGAAAATAGTCGCAGCGGTGCTGGAGGCGTTCGAGGAGAATTACGAAAAATTCCTGGAGGCGGGAGATCTCTCGGCGCTGCAGGAAGCCTATGAGGCTGTACTTGCAAATAAGGATCAGCCGGTGCGTGTGCTGGATCCGAAAGAGCCGTTCGAGGGTGTGGCGCTCGGCATCACGTCGACGGGTGAGCTGCGTGTGAGAAAAGAGGATGGAACGATCGCGGAAGTGCATTCCGGCGAGGTTTCAGTGCGCGGCCTGTACAGTTATGTATAAAAAACTTGGATCAGGAAAGGAAAATATATGTATTCAGATGATGAAAAAGTAGTGCTCTGCGGAGCGAGTGCGTATGAGCAGAAATATTATTTTAACCAGGATTTTGCATCCCTGCCGCAGTCCGTGCAGGATGAGCTTCATATCATGTGCGTTATGTTCACCGTGGAAATCGGCGGCATTTTCACCATGTGGTTTGACAGTGACGGCAGTCTGCAGTTCGAAACAGAGGCTGTAGATGCGGATGCGATGTACGATGAGATCGGCGGTGCGCTGCGGATCAAGCAGTATCAGGAGGAGAAAAAGGATCTGCTGGAATCTCTGGAGCTGTATTACCGCGTTTTCTTCCTCGGCGAGGAAGTGCCGGAGGAAGCGTTCGCAGAAGAAGACGGAGAGAAGCCGGATGGAAAGTAAGAAACGTACGCTCCAGACGATGTCTCCGCTGAAAATCGGAAATGTGGAAATGCAAAATCCGCTCGTGCTCGCACCGATGGCAGGTGTGACGGATCTGCCGTTCCGCGTTCTCTGCAAGGAGCAGGGAGCAGGCCTGATCTGTATGGAGATGGTCAGCGCGAAGGCGATTCTGTATAAGAACAAAAATACCGAGGATCTGATGACGATTCATCCGGGTGAACATCCTGTATCGCTCCAGCTTTTTGGCAGTGATCCGGAAATTCTGGCGCAGATTGCCGCACAGATCGAGGAGCGGCCGTTTGACATTCTGGATTTTAACATGGGCTGCCCGGTGCCGAAGGTCGTCAACAACGGCGAGGGCTCCGCGCTGATGAAGGATCCTGCGCTGGTGCGGAAGATTGTGACCGGTATGGTAAAGGCAGTGAAAAAGCCGGTGACAGTTAAAATTCGAAAGGGATTTAACGAAGAGTCGGCGAATGCTGTGGAGATTGCAAAGATTCTCGAGGACTGCGGTGTGGCTGCGATTGCGGTGCATGGAAGAACGCGGGCACAGTTCTATTCCGGAAAAGCAGACTGGGATATCATCCGTCAGGTAAAAGAAGCGGTTTCGATTCCGGTCATCGGAAATGGCGATGTGGTTGATGCGGCGAGCGCCGAAGCGCTGGTTGAACAGACGGGCTGCGATGGCATTATGATTGGCCGCGGCGCGGAAGGAAATCCGTGGATTTTTAAACAGATTCTTCATTACAGGGAAACCGGAGAAACACTTGCAAAGCCGACGCAGCATGAGGTAAAAGAGATGATGCTTCGCCATGCGCGCATGCAGGTGGAATACAAAGGCGGCGCGATCGGCATCCGCGAGATGCGGAAGCACGTTGCGTGGTACACGGCGGGATTCCCGCACTCGGCGAAACTGCGCGCAGCGATCAACCAGGTGGAGAGCCTGCAGGAGCTGGAACAGATGCTGAATGAGTGGGAACGCGGCTGACAAGTAAGTAAAATAAGTCAAAAAAGTACCTATGATATGCCAATATTGATATATCACGGGTACTTTTTCTATGCTATACTGACATTTAGAGGTATTGGGAATAAAAAAACAAAAGAGGGAGTGTAGTGTATGACTATCAAAGAACTTTTCGCACCGTCCGACATGACGGTGGGAAAGCCGTGGGAAAAGATTGTAGCTTTTACAATCCCTATGCTGATCGGCAACATTGCCCAGCAGCTCTACAACACGGTTGACAGTATTGTGATCGGAAAATATGTCGGGGACAATGCGCTTGCGGCAGTTGGAAGCGCCAGCCCGATCTTAAACCTGCTTCTGGTTCTGTTCGTCGGAATTTCCGTCGGCGCCGGCGTCATGGTGTCGCAGTATTTTGGGGCAAAACAAAGAAAAGAGCTTTCGATGACGATCGGAAACTGCGTCACGCTGACAGCAATTTCTTCCATCATTATTATGATTCTGGGAGCCGTCCTCTCAAGGCCGCTGCTGGAAATGCTGAAAACACCGGATTCCATCATCGACTGGTGTACATCGTATCTGGTGATCCTGATGGTGGGCTGTGCCGGCAGTGCGTACTATAACATTCTATGTGGTATCCTTCGCGGACTCGGCGATTCGATTTCGGCGCTGATTTATCTGCTGGTGGCAACGGTCATCAATATTGTATTGGATATTGTATTCGTTTCCCAGTTCCACATGGGCGTTGCCGGAGTTGCATACGCGACCGTGATTGCGCAGGCAATTTCTGCAGTACTCTGCATGTGGCGTCTGATGCGTATGACCGACATTTTTGATTTCAGACCCAAATATCTGAAAATGAAAAAACAGTATTCGATGGAAATTATCCGCCTTGGCCTGCCGTCCGGTATTACCCAGGCGATCTTTTCCATGGCGATGGTTATCGTACAGTCGCTGACCAACAGCTTCGGTGAAATGGTTATCGCCGCGAACGTTATCATCATGCGTGTCGATGGCTTTGCAATGATGCCGAACTTTTCGTTTGGTACCGCGATGACAACGTATGCCGGTCAGAACGTTGGCGCACGCCGTATGGACCGCGTAGAGCAGGGTGCAAAACAGGGAACACTGATTGCAGTCGGAACCTCAACGACTATTACCCTTTTAATTGTTATTTTTGGCCATCATCTGATGGGAATCTTTACGAATACCACAGAGCTCGTAACATTAAGTGCCAATATGATGAAGATCCTTGCGGTCGGCTATATTGCCATGGCAGTAACACAGTCGCTTTCCGGCGTCATGCGTGGAGCAGGCGATACGATGACCCCGATGTGGATTTCGATGGTTGTTACCGTTGTAATCCGTGTGCCGCTGGCATACGGTCTGGCCTTTCTGACCAGAACGCCGGAGCTGCCAAACGGACGATATCAGGTACTCTGGATTTCCATGCTGGTAAGCTGGTGCATGGGTGCGCTTCTGACGCTGATTTTCTATAAAAAAGGAAATTGGAAAAAGAAAGCACTGACAGGAAGCTCATCCGAAAAATAAAGGAAAAATAAGAGAAAGATGCAGGAAGGATTTGTGAAAAAGAAAATCTTTCCTGCGTTTCTTTTTTTCTTGACATTCCGTGGGCAATCCTTTATACTACTTTAATTGTTAGGATAGGCGGAGTCTATCCTTATTTCAACCGGGAATACTGAAAATACAGCGCATTTCCGGAGAGTTTACAGAATAAAATCAGATATGACTGGATACAGAAACGATAGAAAGGGTGTATAAAATGGAACAGAAAAAAACGATTCTTACCTATGCCGGCCTGAAAAAACTGGAGGACGAGCTTCATGACCTCAAAGTAAACAAACGTAGAGAAATTGCCGGTAAAATCAAAGAAGCAAGAGAGCAGGGAGACCTTTCCGAGAACGCCGAGTACGATGCAGCAAAAGATGAGCAGCGTGACATCGAGGCAAGAATTGAAGAGATCGAAAAAATCCTGAAAAACGCAGAGGTTGTTGTTGAGGACGAAGTAGATTCTGATAAGATCAATATCGGATGTAAAGTAGACGTACTGGATCTGGAGTATGACGAGGAAATCGAGTTCCAGATCGTTGGCTCCACCGAAGCAAACAGCCTGGAAGGAAAAATTTCCAACGAGTCTCCGGTAGGAAAAGCTCTGATCGGCGCGCACAAGGATGATATTGTCGATGTAGAAACACCGGCCGGAATTATGCAGTACAAAGTACTTTCTATCCAGAGAAATATCTAATAAAATACAAAGAAAAGGGAGTGAAGAGATTGGCACAGCAGACACAGGAACAGGACATTAACCACTTACTGAAGGTTCGCCGCGAGAAACTTGCAGAACTGCAGCAGAACGGAAGAGACCCGTTCCAGATTACAAAGTTCGATCAGACACATCATTCGCTTGAGGTGAAAGGTCTTTACGAGGCACATGAGACTGAGCTGTTAAAAGACCGCCAGGAGCCGAACGTAGAGGGAATGGATGAGGAGCAGGCGAAAGAAGCTCTTAAAAAGGATTACGAAGAGAGAAGAAATATCATGGACGCAAGCCCGATCCATGTGGCAATTGCAGGACGTATGATGTTTAAGAGAGTCATGGGCAAGGCCTCTTTCTGCAATATCCAGGATTTACAGGGAAGCATCCAGGTATACGTTGCAAGAGATGCGATCGGAACAGAGTCTTACGCTGATTTTAAAAAATCGGATATCGGTGATATCTTCGGAGTAGAAGGATTTGCTTTCAGAACAAGAACAGGTGAGATTTCTATCCATGCAGAGAAGGTGACACTCCTCTCCAAGAGCTTACAGATCCTCCCAGAGAAGTTCCACGGTCTGACAGATGTAGATACCCGTTACCGTCAGAGATATGTAGACCTGATCATGAATGCAGAGTCTAAAGATACCTTTATCAAGCGTTCCAAGATTCTCAGTGCGATCCGCAAGTACTTAAGCGGAGAAGGATTCATGGAAGTTGAGACTCCAATGCTTGTACAGAACGCAGGTGGAGCAGCAGCAAGACCGTTCGAGACACATTTCAATGCCCTGAACGAAGATCTGAAGCTTCGTATTTCCCTGGAGCTGTACCTGAAGAGACTGATCGTCGGAGGACTCGAGAAGGTATATGAGATCGGACGTGTATTCCGTAATGAGGGTCTTGATACAAGACATAACCCGGAGTTCACTCTGATGGAGCTTTACCAGGCATTTACAGATTACCACGGCATGATGGATCTGACAGAGAACCTGTATCGTTTTGTCGCACAGGAAGTGCTCGGAACGACACAGATCGTATACAAAGGAATCCCGATGGATCTCGGTAAGCCGTTCGAGCGTATCACAATGGTTGACGCAGTGAAGAAATACGCAGGCGTTGACTGGAATGAAGTTGAGACTCTGGAGCAGGCAAGAGAACTTGCAAAAGAGCATCATATTGAGTTTGAAGAGAGACATAAAAAAGGTGATATCCTGAATCTCTTCTTTGAGGAGTTTGTAGAGGAGCATCTGCTTCAGCCGACGTTCGTTATGGACCACCCGGTTGAGATCTCGCCGCTGACGAAGAAAAAGCCAGAAAATCCGGAATATGTAGAGCGCTTCGAGTTCTTCATGAATGGTTGGGAGATGGCAAATGCTTATTCTGAGCTGAACGATCCGATCGACCAGAGAGAACGTTTTAAAGCCCAGGAAGAACTGCTTGCACAGGGCGATGATGAAGCCAATACAACAGATGAAGACTTCATGAACGCATTGGAGATCGGTATGCCGCCGACCGGTGGTATTGGATTCGGCATTGACCGTATGTGTATGCTTCTGACAGGAGCTGAGGCAATCAGAGACGTGCTGCTCTTCCCGACAATGAAATCACAGGGCGCTGCTAAGAACGAAGCAAACAACGCAGCTCAGTCTGGTGCAGCAGCTCCGGCAGAGACAAAAGTAGCTGAGAAGGTTGATTTCTCCAATGTGAAGATTGAACCAATCTTTGAAGAAATGGTTGATTTCGATACATTTGCAAAATCTGATTTCCGTGCAGTTAAGATTCTTGAGTGTGAAGCAGTTCCGAAATCCAAGAAGCTTCTGAAGTTTGTACTGGATGACGGAGAACGCAAGGATCGCGTGATTTTAAGTGGTATTCACGAGTATTACGAGCCGGAAGAACTGGTTGGTAAGACAGCAATCGCTATCGTTAACCTGCCACCGAGAAAGATGATGGGAATTGATTCCGAGGGTATGCTGATTTCAGCAGTACACGAGGAAGATGGTCACGAGGGACTGAACCTTCTGATGGTAAATGACAGAATCCCAGCAGGTGCTAAGCTCTATTAAGATGATGTAAAGATGTACCGTTTTACCAAATAGACGGGACGTACTTCATTTGATAAAAAACTAAAAAAACAGCGATTTACATTAAACTTACATCAATTGATGCAGAAATCGGTGCAAGCAAGGGAAAATCGCATAATTAGTGCAATGGGTGGGCAATTCCAATCGGAGTTGCCCATTTTCTAAAATGAATGGAAATGCAAATCGATATTTAGCGAGGTAAAGATATATGCTTCATTTAGAAAAAGTAAATGGTAATAATGTCTGGGATATCCTGAAACTGACGGTATCGAAATCGCAGAAGAACTTCGTTGCCACCAATGAGATCAGCATCATTGAAGCGTATACTGCAATTACGGGAAACGGTCATGCATTCCCGTTTGGTATATATGATGAGGATAAGCCTGTAGGCTTCCTGATGATTGGTTTTGATGTTGATGATTATTGGACGGATGCACCTGAAATTGCAAAGGGAAACTATAATCTGTGGCGTCTTATGATCGATAAGGCATATCAAAACAGAGGGTACGGAAAAGAAGCGGTCAGCCTTGCATTAGAGTTCATAAAATCTATGCCTTGTGGAGAAGCGGAATACTGTTGGCTATCATATGAACCCGATAATGCAGTTGCCCGTCAGATGTATCGCTCTTTCGGTTTCGAAGAAACCGGTGAAATGGACGGCGAAGAACTGATCGCTGTTCTGAGACTGCAATTAACAACTTCAAGTTTTTGAAACTGAGAAATAGGAAGTTGTGGAGGTAATTATCAATGAGAAATATTTACGATAATAGTGAATTTTTTGCCGCATATGCGGAAATGGGAAGAAGCAAAGATGGTCTGAAAGCTGCTGGAGAGTGGCATCAGTTGCAACCGTTATTCCCTAAATTACAGGGAAAAAAAGTTTTGGATTTAGGATGTGGTTACGGTTGGCATTGCAAATATGCCGCACAAATGGGAGCTACTGAAATTCTTGGTATTGATAGTAGTCAAAAAATGATTGCAAAAGCAGTAGCTGATAACTCTGATGACAAAATCAAGTATAAAGTTTGCGGTGTTGAAGAATACATTTATCCTGAAAATACTTATGACCTAGTTGTTTCTAACCTGGTACTGCACTATATCGAAAATTTAGCTAATGTTTATCAAAAGGTGTATTGCACATTAAAAGTAGGTGGGTATTTCCTATTCAATATTGAACATCCGACTTTCACCGCAGGTGTTAATGAGGATTGGATTTATGATGAAAATGGGAAACCTAAATATTGGCCAATCGACAATTACTATTACCCAGGCGAAAGAGAAACCAATTTTCTTGGTCAACGAGTAATTAAACAGCACCACACATTAACGCAGATATTGAATCCACTTATAAAATGTGGTTTTCAAATTGAGGCTATTGAGGAAGCAATGCCTCCGGCAGATATGATGGGTATGCCGGGAATGTGTAATGAAATGCGTAGACCTATGATGTTGTTGGTTAAGGTTAAAAAGGTTTAATAAACAACTTCTAGTTTGTAGATGCAAATACATAGTAATTATGGTGTAGGGGACAAGGAATTGTTCCTTGCAAATCGCAATTTATAAAGGAGAATATTGATGAACCTATTTTTATGTTCGCACTTTTCAAGTGTAGGAAGTCTGATAAAGGAAGAAGTTGAAAATAAAAAAGTCGCATTTATTCCAACAGCTTCGCTGCGTGAAGGCTACACCGGTTATGTCGGCTCGGCTCGAAAATTATTCAAAAAGTTGGGAGCAATCGTAACTGAAATTGATATTTCAACGGAGGCTTATTCAACGATACAGTCTGTTTTTGAAGATGCGGATGTGATATATTTTACCGGCGGAAATTCTTTTTTCCTTATAGACCAGCTCCGTAAAACGGGAACGGATGAGCTGTTGAAGAAAGAATTGGCAAAGGGAAAACTGATGATTGGTGAATCGGCAGGTGCGATTATATGCGCTCCAAGCATCCAATATATCGAGCAAATGGATGAAAAGCCGGAGGACTACTCACAAGAAGATGATGCAGGGCTTGATTTGATTGATTTCTATGTTCTTCCGCATTATCTTACAGCACCATTTAAGAAAGTTACCGAGAAAATAATGACTGAGTTTTCGGATTTGAATCTATGCCCAATTAACAACCGTCAGGGAATTGTAATTGATGGTGAAGGTTCAAAGGTTATTTGTAAAGACTAATTTGAAAATTCAAGTTTGTCGGACTTACTCTACAATAATCAAAGACCGCTTACATCGTGTAGGCGGTCTATTTTCTTATTCAGAAATATTTGATTTTGAGCTTTCTTTTCTTGGCTGACATTACCTTGCAGAGAACATTGTCAACCCCGTCGGTATATCTGCCTTGTGCTATCAGGCTGTTCTTTAAACGGATAAGTGATTGTATTACTCTGCCATATTCGTCATCATTAAGATAGATGAAGCACTTGAATTGATGGGCAGGTAGACTATATGTATGGAGAAGCACTTTATAAGCCTGAAATGAAAGAAGGAAATCCTATAAGGTTATATAGTTTGGATGAAATCACGGAGATATTCGGTAAATTAGGACTTCGTATTTGTAACAGCTTTGCTGATTTCAGTGGAAAGCCGAGTTCTGATAATGATATTCAATTGATGGTTTATTCCATACGAGAATAAAAATAGAGTAGACGAATTATTTAGCAATCTTCATCAAATCTTTATTTTTTTCTGTTAGGTTATATTTCAGTAAGAAATGAAATATGGAAGGAAGGATAGTAAAGATGGAAATGATGTTGCAGACACAAAATTTGTGTAAATATTTTAGAAAGCAGAAAGCGGTAAATAATGTTTCACTTAATATAGAAAAGAAACAGATTTATGGACTGCTTGGACCGAATGGTGCGGGAAAATCTACCACATTGAAAATGTTGACTGGTATGATGAAACCAACTGCAGGAAAGATTTACTTTGATGGAAAACTTTGGGATAGGAAAGATTTATCAAAAATAGGAGCGTTAATTGAGAATCCGCCTATTTATGAAAATCTTTCCGCCAGAGAGAATTTGAAGGTAAGACAATTATTGCTTGGTACAGATGAAAACAGAATTGATGAGGTCTTGCAGATTGTATCACTTACAAACACCGGAAAGAAGAAAGCAGGACAGTTTTCTTTGGGAATGAAGCAAAGACTAGGCATTGCAATGGCATTGCTTGGAGAACCGGAACTTTTGATATTGGATGAACCTACGAATGGATTAGATCCAATAGGAATCGAGGAATTACGAGAGCTGATCCGGTCTTTTCCGGAACAGGGAATCACTGTAATTCTCTCCAGTCATATTCTCTCAGAGGTACAGTTACTTGCAGATAAAGTCGGGATTATTTCAGGTGGAATCTTAGGATACGAAGGAGCATTAAAGCAGGGAGATAATCTTGAAGATTTGTTTATGAATGTGGTAAGAAAAAACCAGAAAGCAGGTGAAATCCATGGTTAATATTATAAAAGCAGAACATCAAAAAGCCAAAAGAACCATGCGAAAAAAGTTTATCTGGGGATTTCCTCTTCTTACATTTGTCATGGCATTTATATTTACTCTTGGGATGACAAATGCTTATGCAGAAAGTGTTTGGAACTGGTGGTATACACTTTTGCTGCCGGGGATGATTGCTCTATTTTGTTATCTTTCTGTGGCGCAGGAGAAAAAGATAAAATACTATCATTTAATGACTATTCCCACAGATAGAAGAAAATTGTTGCTGGGGAAAATTATTTATATTGGGTACATGATTTTGTTTTCTAATGTGATTGTGTTTGCAGGAGCAACGCTTGGAGGCTTTCTTCTAACGACACATGTTCCAGTTGGAGGAGCGTTGATTGCAGTATTGTTTCTGACGGTTTCTGAGTTATGGGAGATTCCGGTAGCTTTATTTTTAAGTGAACGATTTGGAATGATTGTAAACCTGTTCGTCTGCCTGTTTATTACCGTCAGCGGTGTGGTAATATCACAAACCAGAATCTGGTATGTACTTGTTTCTGCAATCCCTATGCGAATGATGTGCCCGTTGCTTCATGTTTTACCAAATGGACTTGCCGCAGAAGCAGGGAATCCTCTTTTGGATACGGGAGTCATTGTTCCGGGAATGTGTCTCTCAATCATCTGGTTTGTTTTTGTAACGGTTCTGTTTTTGAAATGGTTTGAGAGAAGAGAGGTGAAATAAGATGATTGGAAGATCTCTTAATGCAGACTTGCGAAAGATGAAAGGAACATCTGTGATTCTGGCACACTTACTGATTCCGATTATAACCAGCGTTATATTTTTAATATATTACTTTTTTTCACCATGGAATGAAAATATGAAAGTGATTGCATTTTATCAGGCAATAGGAGCAGGACTTCCGGTACTTATTGGAATTTTTACAGCAAGTGTGATGGAACAAGAACAAAATGCAGGTAATTTTCAAAACCTGTTGTCTTTACCGGATAAACCTGCAGCATTTTTATCGAAACTGTTGATGCTACTGGTTTTGTGTCTGTGCTCTATCCTATTGACAGCAATCATATTCGGAATTGGATTTGGAAGAATCGCATCAAGCGATATCGAAATCATGAAAGGATGTATATTTGCAGCATTGCTGCTGTGGGGAAGCAGTGTTCCGCTTTATCTGTGGCAGCTGATTCTGGCTTTTCAGTTTGGAAAAGGGGTATCCATTGGAGCAGGGATTATATCAGGACTAATTAGTGCATTGATGCTTACCGGACTTGGAGATTATGTGTGGAAATATGTATTTGTCTGCTGGACGGGTAGAGTACCATATACTTATCTGCAATCTGTATTGGGAGAAACTAGTGTAGGTGAATGGTTGTCATTCATACCAGGTTGCTTAATATTTACAGGGATTAGTATGGTATACTATTTTTGGTGGGTAAACCACTGGGAAGGAAACAGAATATCGGAATAGAATCGAGGGAAACTATGGCAAAAATACTGGCAGTTGATGATGAACCGGCAATTTTGGAAATGATAGAAAGCATTTTGAATAAGGATGGACATCTGGTTACCAAAGTAAGTAATCCACTAAAAATTAATATGGAAGAATTACATCGTTATGACCTGATTTTACTGGACATTATGATGCCTGGAATTGATGGCTTCGAATTATGCAAAAGAATTAGGATACTTGTGGATTGTCCGATTTTGTTTCTTACGGCAAAAACGGAGGAAAACAGTCTGGTAAACGGACTTTCTTTAGGAGCAGATGATTATATTTCAAAGCCATTTGGAGTGATGGAACTTCGGGCAAGGATCAATGCACATCTTAGAAGAGAGCACAGGGAACATTCTGTCAGGATGGTTTTAGGGAGAGTCTGCATTCAGATGTCTCAAAAGAAACTGTTGATGGATGATAAAGAACTTCCGTTTACGAAAGCAGAGTACGAAATCTGTGAATTTCTGGCTAAAAACAGAGGACAGGTTTTCTCGAAGGAACAGATATTGGAAGCGGTCTTTGGCTTTGACAATGAGAGTAATGACAGTACTATAATCACGCATATCAAAAATATAAGAGCAAAATTTGCGGATTATGATTATATACCGATAAAAACAGTCTGGGGGATTGGATATAAATGGGAAGAGTAAAGAGAAGCAATGCACTCAGCAGGATTTTTATGAGATATGTACTGGTCATGCTTGGATCATTAGTTGGTTTGGTGATTGTTGCTTATCTGCTGCTGTGCCTTTTGATTAGTGTGGGCTGTATTTATCCGGCAAATTATGCAGAGCAAAAGATTAATGAAGCATATGATACGATTCTACGTGCAGATAAAGTGACTGCTGAGATGATTCCCGCACTTTGTGATTATGTAATCTTTTCAGAGAATGGAGAGAAAATAGGTGGAGATCTGTCAGAACAATACGAACAGATAGCATGGAATGTTGCAAAGTACGGAAACGCATCCGGGAAATATTTTTATAAAGTAATTGTAAGGGAAAATGAATATGTTGTATTGCAATATCGCCTGACACCTCAATATCATTCAGCTTTTTTGAGGGAGCATTTTATAGGACCACAGAATGTGATGAGTATTATGTCTGTGATTGGAGCGGTAGCGATTATCATCATTCCGTCCATACGTTTTGGAAAAAGAATCAAAAAGCAGATGCAGCCTGTATTAGACGCAATCAGACAAATAAAGGATCAAAATCTGGAATATGAGACATCCTGTTCCGGTATCAAAGAGTTTGATGACTGTTTATCGGCAATCGATGATATGCGAGATGCATTGCGAGAATCTTTAGAAAAGCAGTGGAAAACAGAGCAGGAAAAGAAACAACAGATGTCTGCTTTGGCGCATGATATTAAAACACCTCTTACGATTGTACGGGGAAATGCAGAACTACTTTCAGAGACTGAACTGACCACAGAACAGAAGAATAATATCACTTATGTTTTGAACGGCACAACACAGATACAAAGTTATGTAAAACAGTTGATAGATGTCACAAAATCATGGAATTGCAGTGATGTTACCTATACAACGGTGAGGTTAGAAGATTTTTTCGCAGATATAAAGGAACAGGCACTCGGACTGGTAGAAATCTATCACCAGAAGATAGATTGGAAGGCGGAACAAAGTGATAAAAAGGTAACGATTGCTTATGATCCAATGTTCCGAGCCGTAATGAATGTGATTCAGAATGCAGTGGAGCATACAAAAGAAAATGGAATCATTTATATTGACGCAAAGGAGCAGGATGGCCGGCTGACATTCATTGTGGAGGATAGCGGATCAGGATTTACAAAAGAAGCATTATTGCATGGCACAGAGCAGTTTTTTATGGATGACACAAGTAGAAATGGCGAAGCCCATTATGGGATGGGACTATTTTTTGCAAAAACTGTGGCTGAAAAATATGGTGGAGGTATTAAACTTTCAAATTCTGAAAATACAGGTGGGGCGAGGGTAGAAATATTTTTCCTGAGTAGTCAGGAAACAAGCTAAATAGACCGCAATTAAGCTATGTAAAAGAAATTTTACATGCTTTTATCTAATATGTAAAAGTCTTTTGACAGACGTTACTACTACATTTGCTGTAACATCATAGAGGGATTGAACCGTCAATACCTGAAAGTCACAAAAACCAAGAGTGTATTTCCAAGCGATACAGCACTGGAAAAGATGCTGTATCTTGCCAGCGAAAACGTAGTCAGGAAATGGACACAGAGATATCGGAACTGGGATCAGGTGTTGAATCAGTTGATTGGCTTGTATGGAGAACGGCTTACCAACTGTCTGTAGAGAAAAGAAAAGCAGGAATGGATTTGCTCCAAAGCTGACCATTCCCGCTTCCTTTCTATTCCGTCGGCAATTCTGGTATAGCAGTCTTTTGCTTTTTTTAATAAGCTCTCTTTATGATTTCATTCATATGCTGTGTAGCTTCAAAGCGAATTCGCTCTTCATCTAATGTAAGTACCTCACGATTTTTCATAACAAGCTTTCCATTGATGATGGAATCGATTACATCATGTCCATTTGCAGCATCTACAATAGTATTTACAAGATTCTGAGTTGGTGTAATATGCGGCTGATCAATATTTAAAAGAATCAGATCAGCTTTCTTTCCTTCTTTTACAGATCCCAGAATATCGCCATGTCCGATAGCATTTGCTCCTCCCTGAGAAGCCATTTTCAAAAGAGTCGGGCAGGTCATAACTACTGGATTAAAAGAAGGAAGTCCCCAATAAGCCAGCATAGAATAACGCAGAACCTTCATCTCATCGAAAATATCCAGGTTGGAAGGAGCAGCTCCATCACAACCCAAACCTACACTTGCACCAGCTTCCAGAATCTGAGGAGCCTTCGGGAAGCCATGATTTGCCAGGTTGGCTCTTGGACAATGGATCATTTTTACTCCTCGTTCTGCCATCAATGCAATATCATGGTCTGACAGCATAACATTATGTGCGGTCAGAAGATTTGGACCCAAAATTCCCATTTCATCTAAAAATTCAGCAGGACGTTTTTGATAATTTTGCAGGCAAAAGCTAACTTCATCTTTATGCTCACATAAATGTGCATGGATGCCTGTATGAAGTTCTTTGGCACATTCACCTACCATGGTGATGAGATCTCTGGAGCAGGTCATTACCTGACGAATAGCAAACCAGATATCCACACGGCCATCGCCGGCTCCCTGATAGTTCTTATACAGCTCTTTTGTATGGTCTATAGCTTCAGATGCAGTTTCCTTCATTGCGCCTGTAATAGCATTGCCCATATCCATTGTGGATTTCGCTATTGCGGCTCTCATGCCGGATTCTATAACTGCATCAGCTACACGCTCCATATGTACACCGCCGGAATCAGCAAAAGCAGTAGTTCCGTTTTTGATCATTTCCAGACAGGCTAACTGTCCGCTGACGTAAGAATCTTCCGGGAGAAGATTGCTTTCAAAGGGAACTAGGAAACGAGTCCAAACCATAGGATATTCATCAGCAACACGACCTCTTAACAGCTGCTGACAGGTATGTGTATGACCGTCTATTAAACCTGGCATAACAAGCTTACCTTTTCCATCAAGTGTTTCTGTGGCAACACTATCAACGAATTCATCTGCTGAACCGATTTTTTTAATCCAAGTGTCTTTAATTCCTACTGAACAGGTGGATGAAACGCTCATATCAGGATTCAGAACCTGACAATTTTTGATTAAAATATCATAGTTTTCCATAATTTACCTCATTTCATCTCATATGATTGTTAAATGGCTCCTGTCATTTTCAAAACAATGTCTGCAACAAGAGCGGAGAATATAAAGGTTCCGGTAATTACAAATAAAGTGATCAATACCAGCTTCCATCCCATTTTTGCAAAATCCTTTAAATCTTTTCCAAGAGAAATACCGGCAAATGCACCAAGTGCTGTAGCCGGAGCTAAAAATGCAACAGGAGTTGTAGTTCCAACTACGATATCTTTTACCGGAGAAACAGGACATGCAAGAAGCAGCCCGAGAAGGGATACATACATCATAGAAGGAAGCTTAACAAATCGGCTCATAAATTTACTTATAGTAAGACCGATAAGAGAAATAGCACTCAGTAAAAGAACTCCAATAATGGAATCTTTTACAGGCATTTTGTAACCAATTACATTTGTAAGTATTATAATCACAGACACCATGAGAAGCAGTCCAAGCTGCTGTACGAAGTATTTTCTGACCATTTATTTAACCTCCTGATTATTTTTGCGTCCAATCTTAGGCTCTAAAATTGCGTATAATTTTTTTGCAAGAGGAAGGCCTACGAAAGTACCCATGTAAATTCCGGTAATACCGGTCAGCATATCACTGGCACCACCCATAATCATAATATTTTCTGCCTGCTGTGGGTATATTTCACCTAATGTTCCGGCAGCAGCAGTCATCATGGATCCACTTCCTACTCCACTGGCCATACCAAGAGCAATAGGATCGAAAATATTCCAGGAAGCTACAACGCTTGCAAGAATGCTGATAAATACTGTTCCGATTACAGAACCTACGATATAAACTGCAAAGGTTCCTTTTGTTTCCGGAGCGTCCGGTCCAAAAATATCTGTAGTTAATCCAAGGTTTGAATCACGGTTAATTGAGTAACATGCACCAATAGATTCCTTCTTTAAACCAAGCAATAATGCGAGAGGCATAGATAAAAGAATCGTTCCAAGGTTTCCGAATTCCTGAAGAAGTAATGCAGGACCCACTGAAACCAGTTTTGCAAGATTTGCACCGGAAGAAATGCCCATTTTTGCCATAAAAGGTGCCAAAACCACAAGGACCAGACTTCCGCCTATTTTACATTCCTCAGTTTTGAATACTTTAAAAATATCCGGCCCTAAAAGCCCTCCGAATATGACGGCAAACACCATCGGAAACAGAGTAAGTGTACCAACGCCAATGTTAAGCTTAACGGTTCCGATCAGATCACAGACTGCGGAAATGACCAGAGCGGCAAGGTAAATTTTCCAGTACTTTTTGATGACAATCTTTAGTTTTTCCATATAAGAAACTCCTTCCTTTTTTTCTGCGCAGGTGCGTAGTAATTTACGTTGTAAGTATAACATGAGAGCTGGTTTCTGCGAACATACAAAAAAGCGATGGGAAGCCATCGCTTTTTTCACTATATCAAGAAAGGTGTTTTCTCACTGCATTATTTTTTTATAAGAAAATCGTCGGATCTTTATCTATATAAAAACAGCTTCATTCTGCATTAAAAGCTCCACAAAACGGCTGGCGGTATCAGAAAGTGTATGCTTTTGACGCAAAATCCATCCTATCTCAAGGCGAACTCCGTTTTTGACAGGCAGAGAAATAATGTCGCTGTAATTACTATCAAAAGATCTGTAACCACTTCCAATAGCAAATCCATGGCAATAACGCATAGCAGAATAGGAAGCTGCCCGGTCAGAAACATGGATTATTTTTTTTACCTGATAATTTGGAATGATAAGATCAGTATAAGCAGGGTTCGTGTCAGGTGAACGATCATAAGAAATAAAAGGATATTGTATCATTTCTTCAATATTAATTTCCTGGCTATTGGCAAGTGGATGGTTTTGGCATATGTAAGCATGAGCTGTCTGATAAACAATGTGATTAAAAATAATACCACGATTTCTTAATTCCTGAATCATCTGTCCTTTGCTATGCTCTGTGAAAAAAATAATTCCCAAATCGTCCAGTCCCCGTTCTACGCGATCCAGTACTTCTGAGGTACGGCATTCATAAAAACCACAGTGATAGGAACCATAGCTTTCATTTAACTTATTGATGACAGAAATAAAAGAGGCCATGCCGCAAATGTGATGCTGGGCAGAAACGGACAGACCTAAAGGCCGTTTTTTGGAACCGTTATATTTCTCATCCAGGTAGTCAAGACGGCTTAGAATTCCCTTAAACTCAATTAAAAGCTCTTCGCCGCTTCTGGTAAGACGTACGCCTGTGCTTTCTCTTATAAATGCAGTAATGTCATATGTGTTTTCTATTTCCTTAATAGCGCTGGAAATGCTTGATTGAGCTGTAAACAAACGCTTGGCTGCTTCACTGATAGAGCCGGACTCAGCTACGCTGATAAAATATCTTATTTGCTGCAGTGTCATATAAGGTCTCCTTTTTTAATCATCTGGATTCTCTTACGGTTATAAACCAGATGCAGATACATGGCATCCTGTGCCCGGAGGGGCTCATGAGCTGCAATGGCATCTGCAATCTCACGGTGAGTCTCGATGGTTTCTTCTGGCAGTGCACCTCCGGTGGTTTCTACAAAGAGAGGAATTGAGCTGTTGATCACAGGAACCAGTCTTGGAACTACAACATTTTTGCTGCTTAAAGCGATAGCTGTATGGAATTCGATATCCTTTTGCGTATGATCTTCGTGATTCCTTAACAATTCTTCAACCTCATCGCAAAGCGCAGTGATTTTTTTGATATCTTTTTTGTCAGCATGTGTGGCGGCCATTGCTGCAATAGATGGCTCAAGAAGAAAACGGACCTCCAAAAGATCGTTGATCAGCTTTTGCTTGTTGCCGATGAAGGTAAAGCCAAGAGGGCCCTCCACCATTCCGGGAGAGGAGGCAATATAGGTACCGGAACCCTGACGGATCGTAACAATATTTCGGGAAGCGAGAAGCTTCATGGCTTCGCGCACAGAACTTCGTCCTGCATTCAGACGTTCCGACAGAATGGTTTCATTAGGCAGCTTATCTCCTGGCTGTAAGTTTTCTTCCAAAATAAGTGCAATAATGTCTTCTGATATTTTTTGAGGAAGGCTTTTTTCTTCAGATAACAAATGCATCGTATGATTTGCTCCATTTCTAATAGTTATCGTTCTTGTTTCCTATGATAATGTGTTTCGGGTTCAATGTCAAAATGCTAAAATGTACAAAAACAGATACAAAAATTTAGACAAAATTCCAGCATTGCATTTTTGATGAATAGAATACATGAAAAATACATCAGATAAATTTAAAGGAAAAATGCATTAAATACGGGTAAGAAGGGTATAAGCACAAAAATAGATCAGATGAATTCATAAGAGAAAGGTAAAACATCAGATGAATCAAGGAGGTATGCGTCAAGTTAATGCAAGAATTATCGTGATACATTCTTTTGTATTTGGATTGAGTATTTTTCTTTCCCTGATTGTCAAAAGTAATGGATGGAATGTATAATATTGTTAATGATCCAGAGATATTTATTTTGGAAACAGCTTAATAAATTTGGAGGTATAAAATGAAAGCACATAAGTATTGGTCAATCGGAGCGTTAATTACTATGATTGGAACTTTTTATACTGGATATAAAGGATCCAAATCAGGTCATAGGTATTTTGCGTGTAGCACTCTTATATGTATGATCATGTCTATGTATACGGGACATAAAATGATTTCAGGTAATAAAAGAACAAGAAAACAGGTGGAAAATACAAAAGCGGAGGAATAGTAAATGTTAGAGTTAGGAAAAAAAGCACCGGACTTTGAATTGCCGGATCAGAATGGAGAAATGCATAAATTAAGCGATTATGCAGGAAAAAAAGTGATCTTATATTTTTATCCAAAGGATGATACACCAGGATGTACGAAGCAGGCATGTGGCTTTTCTGAGCGTTATCCACAGTTTACTGAGAAGGGAGCTGTTATTCTCGGAGTAAGCAAGGACTCTGTAGCGTCTCACAAGAGATTTGAAGAAAAATACGGACTGGCATTTACGCTATTAGCAGATCCGGAGCGTAAAGTTATTGAAGCATATGACGTCTGGAAAGAAAAGAAAAATTATGGAAAAGTATCTATGGGTGTAGTAAGAACTACATATCTTATTGATGAGCAGGGAATCATTATAAAGGCAAATGATAAAGTCAAGGCGGCAGATGATCCTGAAAATATGCTTAAGGAATTGGCATAATGAAGATTATTTTATCACCTGCAAAAAAGATGATTGTAGATACCGATAACTTAGCACCGGTTGAACTGCCTGTCTATATTGATAAGACAGCAGAAGTATTAAACTGGATGAAAAGCAAATCAAAAGAAGAACTGAAAGCTATCTGGAAATGTAATGACAAGATTGCAGAGCAGAACTTTAGCAGATTGGAAAATATGGATCTTTATAACAGGCTTACTCCGGCTGTTTTAGCATATGAAGGGATTGCATTTCAATATATGGCACCATCTGTGTTTGAAATCCAACAGTTTGAGTATTTGCAAAATCATTTAAGAATCTTGTCTGCGTTTTATGGCATTTTAAAACCAATGGATGGTGTGACTCCTTATCGTCTTGAAATGCAGGCAAAGGTTGGAATTGGAGATGCAAAAAATCTGTATGAGTACTGGGGAGAATTGTTATACCGCTCAGTAATTGATGACAGCAGGATTATCATTAATCTTGCATCAAAAGAATACTCAAAATGTATAGAAAAGTATCTGACATCACAGGACAGATATATTACGATTGTATTTTGTGAGTTATCCGGAGATAAATTGGTAACAAAAGGTACCTATGCCAAGATGGCTCGTGGTGAAATGGTCAGATTCATAGCGGAAAATAATATTGAAAATCCGGTGGAGATTCAGAAATTTGACAGACTCGGATATTCATTTAGGTCTGATTTATCTTCAGATTCAGAATATGTATTTGAACGCAAAATAAAATAGTTATTCAGGTAAAAGATGCTCAGTTTGACAGCTTTTGTAATAATGAGAATTATTACTATTTTTATTGACGACAGGATAATAGTGGTATATAGTACTTATTAAGAACTAATCCTAATAATGAGGACGAATGACAAGTAGGAGAAATACCATTCAAAAAGATCTCGTAAGAAATACCGTATACGAAATGAGAAGACACGTTACGGCAAATGAAGTGTATGAATTTATAAAAGAAGCATATCCAACAATTGGAAAAGGAACTGTATATAGAAATCTTGATATATTGGTAGAGGAAGGTGCATTAAGAAAGGTTGAAGTTCCGAATGGACCGAACCGATTTGATTTTACATTGAAAAATCATTACCATGTAAGATGTATAAAGTGCGGTGAAATTTTTGATGTGGATATGGATCAAATACCGGATTTACTGGAAAGAATTCATAACACTCATGGAATTGAATTTGTGGATTATGATATTTCATTTAAAGGCATTTGCCCGAAATGCAGGGAGAAGGTAAAGGAGGAACAGCATGGATAGGAAAGCAATGTATAAGTTGAGTTATGGACTGTTTATATTAACCGCTAAAGAAGCAGAAAAAGATAACGGATGCATCATTAATACAGCCATTCAGGCAGCTTCGGAACCAAACCAGTTAAGTATCTGTGTAAATAAGGCAAATTATACGCATGATATGATTCAAAGAACCGGAAAATTTACTGTATCAGTCTTAAGTCAGAAGGCACAATTTGAATTGTTCAAACATTTTGGCTTCCAATCAGGAAGAGATACCAATAAGTTTGAAGCCTTTGAGCAGTGTGCCAGGGGCACAAATGGTATTTATTATATTACAGAAGGTACAAATGCATACATTTCTGTGACAGTTACTAAAACAGAGGACTTGGGTTCACATACGATGTTTATCGGTGAGATAACCGATATGGAAGTTTTAAGCAATGTTCCTTCAGTAACATATGATTATTATCAGAATAATATTAAGCCTAAGCCACAGGAGGTTGGAAAAACAGAGGACAGTCAGACAATATGGCGTTGCAGAATTTGCGGATATGAATATGTAGGCGAGGAATTACCAGATGACTTTATATGTCCTTTGTGCAAGCACCCGGCATCAGATTTTGAAAAAGTAGTAAAGAAAACGGAGGTAAAAGAGATGGCAGCAAACAAATATGCAGGAACACAGACAGAGAAGAATTTACAGGAGGCATTTGCGGGGGAATCACAGGCAAGAAATAAGTATACCTATTTTGCTTCTGTAGCGAAAAAGGAAGGTTACGAGCAGATGTCAGCATTGTTTTTAAAGACTGCAGATAATGAGAAAGAACATGCAAAGATGTGGTTCAAGGAATTAGCAGGAATTGGTGATACAAAGGAAAACCTGGTGGCAGCGGCAGAAGGCGAAAATTATGAGTGGACAGATATGTATGATGGCTTTGCTAAAACAGCTGAGGAAGAAGGATTCCCTGAGCTTGCAGCAAAATTCAGGGCAGTAGGTGAGATTGAGAAGCACCATGAGGAAAGATATCGTGCACTTCTTAAGAATATTGAAACTTCACAGGTATTTGAAAAGAGCGAAGTTAAGGTATGGGAATGCCGTAACTGCGGACATATTGTGGTAGGAACTAAGGCGCCTGAAGTATGTCCGGTATGTAATCATCCACAGAGCTATTTTGAAGTACATGAAGAGAATTATTAAGGAGATGAGATTATTACGAAGAAGAAAGTGATTAATTCAAAGAAGCAGTAATGATAGGCTGTGGCTTTGTTGGTTCTGCATCGGTATTTGCTCTGATGCAGAGTGGCTTGTTTACAGAGATTAAGTGATAATTCTTTTGAAATGAAGCTATGGGAGATTATCCCAAGACAAAAACAGGTTTTTGATTGGAAAACGTGTAAAAATGTCGCAGATTTTTTTGCAAAGATTGTAGATTATAAATCTTCTTTTACAAGCGATAATAATCTGATGAAAACAATGATCATCAGGTGCTTCAAAACATCTTTCCAATTTGGTGCAGGCAGATATTATTGAACCAGTATCCGGTCACGGAAAAGGAAAATATAAATTCAAGAAGTAGTTTAGGTATTGTAAAATTTCCACTCGATGAGTGGAAAATTTGCTTATCCAATGCGTCGTAAAACCCCTTGCTTCAGCTATGGGGATATAAGACGCGTCCATCGAATTTACGCAAGTAATTGAAGATGGACAAAATAACAATTGTGTTAATTGATAAAACATTGTATAATACAAACATGAACACAACATATAAATCAAACAATAATGTCGTCTATTCCTGTAAATACCATGTAGTATGGTGCCCCAAATATAGACGAAAAGTATTAACGAACGGTGTAGATGTCCGGCTGAAGGAGCTGCTCACAGAGTATGCTGCAAATCTTTCTGTAGACATTCTGGAAATGGAGATCATGCCGGATCATGTTCATATGCTGCTGGAAGTAGATCCTCAGTTTGGAATCCACAAAGCTGTAAAATCGTTCAAAGGCTATACGTCCAGAATTTTAAGACAGGAATTTCCCCATCTCAAAACGAAAATGCCGACGCTCTGGACAAACAGCTATTTTGTATCTACCGTTGGCGGTGCCCCGCTGGAAGCAGTAAAACAGTATATCGA
>NZ_QUIM01000007.1:158048-158916 GCF_003480245.1 Blautia sp. AM42-2 | reverse complement strand
GACGCAATTCACTATTCCGTAAGAGATAATGGTGTGATCCGAAAGCTTGCAGCTTACGTGATTCTTGGAATCAACACGGAAGGAAAGAAAGAGGTTCTGACCATCAGCGTTGGCGACAACGAAAGCGCAAAATACTGGCTTTCCGTTATGAACGAACTGAAAAACCGGGGTGTCAAAGATGTATTAATCATCTGTGCAGATGGTTTAACCGGCATCAAAGAAGCAATCGCTGCTGCTTTTCCAAAAACCGAGTATCAGCGCTGTATCGTACACCAGGTAAGAAACACACTGAAATATGTCCCTGACAAGGACAGAAAAGCATTTGCAGCGGATCTGAAGACCATTTATCAGGCCGCAGATGAAAAGAAAGCGCTGGCAGCCTTAGATCGTGTAACTGAAAAATGGTCTCCCAAATATCCGAATTCCATGAAACGCTGGAAGGATAACTGGGATGCCATCTCTCCAATTTTCAAGTTTTCAACGACGGTCAGAACGGTGATTTATACCACCAATGCGATTGAATCCCTGAATTCCACCTACCGGAAGCTGAATCGGCAGAGAAGCGTATTCCCAAGCGATACGGCCCTTTTAAAAGCGCTGTACCTGGCCACTTTTGAGGCTACGAAAAAATGGACCAGTACGATTCGAAACTGGGCGCAGGTATATGGCGAACTGAGTATTATGTACGAAGGTCGTCTTCCAGAATAACGAGTAAACCGACGATCAAGACAGGCGGAAAACCGCCTGCTCTTGACATGCCATTCAACAACTGTTATATATAAAACAAGGGTGAAAAGCTCAAACTGTAAGCTCACCACCCTTGCATATCATAGAAGAATCTTATTTACAGACTTTTTCTCACAGTCTC